>RFJA01000280.1 GCA_003695065.1 Alphaproteobacteria bacterium | reverse complement strand
TTATTTTGGCTTTGTGGCGCCAGCGGTCTTGTTTGGTCTCCTGGGGGCGGCTTCGACGCTTTTCCTTCAAGGTGTGAGCAATCCCAAACCGGCCATGTTCATCCAGTGTCTGATGGTACCAACCAATATCATCTTCAACTGGATTTTCATCTACGGCAGAATGGGCGCGCCGGCCATGGGCGCGGCTGGCGCGGCGCTGGCCACATCGCTGACCATGGCCCTGTCGGCGTTCGGGCTGGCTGTCTATATCAGCCGGTCCCGCAGCCTGAAGAAATTTCAGCCTTGGGGCAGTTTTCGGGGGTTGTGGCGGTATGGTCGGACGATTCGGCGATTTGGTATTCCGGTGGGTGCGGCAGCCGCGCTCGAGTTTCTGGGCATGACCGCACTGATCATGTTTGCGGGGCGCATCGGGGCGCTTGCCATCTCATCTCTGGAGGTGGCGTTTAACCTCCATTTGCTGGCATTTCTGGTTACCCTCGGGGTGGCCTCGGCAACGGCCGTCCGGGTGGGCAACGCGGTAGGGCGCGGCGACACTGGCGATATTGGTCTTGTGGTGCTGGCGGGAATTTCCCTCGGCCTTCTGGGCATGGCGCCGTTTCTGGCCGGCTATGTTGTGGTGCCCGAGTCGTTTGCGCGGGCCTTCATTACTGATGATGCCGTGGTGGCCCTGACCGCAAGTTTGCTTACCATTATCGCTATCGCCCTGCCATTCGATTCCGTCCAGATGATTGTACTGCACTCGTTGCGAGCGCTCGGCGATCAGTGGGTTGCGTCGGCCGGGCAGGTGGTGTCGTTCTTCTTCGTCATGGTCAGTGTGGGCTGGACTCTGGCTTTCCCATCGGGTTACGGCGTCCGGGGCCTCGTTTTGGCCCTGCTGGTAGGCGCTGCTGTGGCCGCTCTCTTGATGGTGGCGCGTCTCCTGTGGGTCCGTCGCCGGCTCATTTCGGCTTTGTGAAAACCACTGACAGGTTGTTGGCCGGCATCTCCACCACATCCCGGAGCACAAGGCCAGCATCCAGCGCTGCCTCTTGCACGGCTTTTAGGTCACGTATCCCCCAGGACGGGTTTTCGTGTCGCAGCTTCAAGTCAAAGGCTTCGTTGCTCGGCGCGCTGTGCTGTCCGTCAACTTTGTAAGGGCCATAAAGGTAGAGAACACCGGAAGGTGGGAGGATGCGACCTGCTCCCGCCATCAGGCCAAGGCAGACGTCCCAAGGCGCAATATGAATGAGGTTGATGGCCAGGATCGCGGTCACAGGCGGGTCGGGCGGCGTCTCTTCCACCGGCCAGCGGGGCGAGCGGACGTCGAGCCGTAGGGCGGGAAACAGATTTGGCGCGGGTGTGGCCCTGGCCCAGGCCGCAATGCTGTCGAGCCGATCTGAGTCGATATCGGAGGGTAACCAGAAATGATTGGGCAGGCGAGGCGCCATGTAAACCGCGTGCTCGCCGGTGCCGCTGGCGATTTCGAGGATGGTGCCATCGGGAGGCAGGTGTTTTTCGAGCACTTGCAGGATTGGGTCGCGGTTACGCGCGGTCGCTGGCGCGTGCATGCGCCCGTCAACTCCGGGCGGGTGGTAGGTGTTCTTGTCCGCGGGCTTATCCGGTGTCACCGCGGGCCTCCGGCAGTGGAATGGGTTCGGGCCGGCCCTCCACTTCCGGCCAGGTTTCCACATAAACCGACTGGCTGGGGAAGGCGAATCCGGCACCAGCGCCCTCGACGATTTCCTTGATCTTGCAGGCAAGCCGTTCCTTGATTTCCAACCATTCACCCCAGACCGTGGTTCGGGTGAAGCAGTACAGCATGATGTCGATGGAGCTATCGTTGAACCGGTCGATACGCACGAAGGTGGGGACCTCCGGTGGGTGGGCGAATGCGTCGTCCTCCAGCACGTAGGCCTCGATGGCGTCCCGGATCTGGCGCAGCTGGTCGAGCGAGGTACGGTATTCAAGCGCGATCATCCAGAAAATTCGCCGGTGGGTCATTTCCGAGAAGTTGGTGACGACGTTGTCGGAGAGCTTCGAGTTGGGAACGAATTCGGGCGCGCGGTCGAAGCGACGGATGCGGGTGGTGCGAAAGCCGATCACTTCCACGGTGCCTTCGACCACGCCTTCGACCCTGATCCAGTCGCCCGGCTGAAAGCGCCTTTCGCCAAGAATGAAAATCCCCGCAATCAGATTCTTGAACAGGTCCTGCGCACCGAGTGCCACAGCGACGCCGAACAGGCCAAGCCCGGCAATCAGGGGGGCCACCGCGATGCCCCAGATTTCCAGAATGGTTGCGCCGCCCAGGACAACAAATCCGGCCTTCATGGCCTTGATCAGCCAGCTCAGCATGCTTTCCGTAAAGATGTCCTGGAGGTGGCCAATCACGTAGGAAAAGGGCTCGACCAGGCGGTAGAGCGCCCAGAACATGGCAAAGGCCACCAGCGACCGGTTCAGGTTGCCGACGAAGGATGCCGCCGCGCCCTGCGGCTCCAGATACTGGGTGGCCAGGAACACCCCGATGACAACCGGCACGAACGACAACGGCCGTTCAAGGGCGTCGATCACTTCATCGTCGAACTCGCTCTGGGTCCTGCGGGCCCAGGCCTTCAGACGGTTTATGATGAAATGGGCGATAAGTCGGCGCAGGGCCACGAACACCAGCAGGATGGCCAGCGCGACCAGAATCTGCCCGACATCGACCCCGTAAACGCCATGTTTCCAGACATCGACGACCAGTGCCCAGAATTCGTTAATTTGTTCCATGATAGGTTCAACAGTCGCTTGCGCCAAGGCTGACGGGGCAGCACCATATCAGAAAAACGGGCAAAATAAAGTCGTGCCCGCAGCGTTTTGACAGTCTTGTTGCCGTGGGGCAAAGTAGCGTCGCGGTGGAGTATGTGCTGTGCTGTCGGAGGGGGAGACGCCATGCGGGAACTGGCTGCCCGTCGGAAGTTCGAGAAAGTCCGCATGGGTCGGAGCGAAGAGCGGGCGCGCCGTGTGCTCTTTCAGTTGGGTGTGTTGGCGCTTGTCGGCACACTCTTCATATCCTTTCTGCCATTCGAGTTCAGAGCCATCGGTCTTGACGCGGCGCTTGACCGCTTTCTGAAGGCGCCGGGAGTCGATCCCCTGCGTTGGTACAACGACCAGTGGACTGGTCATGCCATCGCCTATGGCACCGTCAGTTTCCTGCTGGCGGCAGGGCTGATGCGGGGCGGGGCTGCGGGATGGATCGCCGGCGGTGTCGTGACCCTGGTGATCTGCCTGACGGCAATCTTTGCGGCGGAGATCGGGCAGGCATTCGTGATCGGGCGTGGGGTGACGGGAAACGACGTGGCTGCGGGTGTCGTCGGCGTTCTGTCAGGATTGGCTCTATGGGCGCTGTTTGGTCCCCAACTACTGTCCCTGGCAATCCGGACCCGCGCGGGAGGTGACGACGCACTTGTTGCCGGCGCGACGCTCTATACCATCGCCTATGCCGTCTTTCTTTTGTTTCCATTCGACTTCGCGTTGTCGGCGTCGGCAGTTTCCGAGCTTGTCGCGGAGGGCAAGCGCATGCTGGCGCTCGATACCGGAGACGCCGGTGTGGTCAGGGTTCTTGCCCGGGCGCTGTTCGAGGTGGCGGCTGCGGCACCGGTGGGCTTTCTGGTGGCCCGTTGGCGTGGCCCGGGCGCCGTGGTGCGTGTGGTCATCTTTGCGGTGGCGGTTGGCCTAGGTGCCGAGGTGGTACAGTTCTTCGTCAAGACCGGGCAGAGCACCTTGCTTGCCGCCGTGACCCGAAGCGTCGGCGTCCTGGTGGGCTGGTGGCTGATCGCGGTACTGCGCCAGCTTGCCCAGCGTGGCGTGGTGAACGAAACCCGGGCGCGCTTTGCGATCAAGCTTCTGACCCTCATCGCGCTGCCATTCTACGGTCTGTTGCTGATTGCGCTCGACGGATGGCAGAAAGGCAGCCCGATCGGATTTGGGCAAGCGGTTGAGCGGTTGCTTGAAATCAACTGGTTGCCCTTCTATTACCATTATCAGGGTGACGAGGTATCGACCCTGGTCAGCGCATTGTCGACGGTTGCGCTGTATCTGCCAGCGGGTATTGCTGTTTGGGTGTTGCGCGGTATTGCGGTGCGGCGGCCCGTCGCGGGGACAGCCGCACTGGCGGCGGTGTGTCTGAGCGCGGGCGTCGAGTTTGGCGGTCTTCTATTTGCCGGACTGCGGCCAGACCCCACCAACCTGTGGCTCGCCGGCATGGGGGGCGCTTTAGGAGGCGCCGGCGGGGCCGCCGTGTGGCGCTGGTTAATGAATGTGGTGATCAACACGCCACAGGGCGAGCCGGTCGCGTCCACCCCAACCGCACCGGAAAAACCGGGTTGGCGTCATTTGGTTGCCCTGCTGATCGGCCTTGCAGCCCTGGCAGTGGTGGTCGGATTTCCAACAGCCAACGGCTGGATACTTGCCGGGCTTCTGGCCTACGCCGCGCTCCTTTGGCGTCATCCCTCGGCCTGGCTGGTGGTGGTGCCGGCAGCGCTGCCGGTCCTCGATTTTTCGGTTCTGACCGGGCGGGACTTTCTGGATACGTTCGATACGCTGCTGATGGTGACGGTCGCGGTGCTTCTGGTGCGCCGTCCGCCCCGTAAATGGGACGTGAAAATGACGGGGGCGGCGCCCTGGCTGATTGGCGCTTTCAGCCTTGCCTATCTGGTCAGTGTCGCTATGGGTCTGTTCCCCTTGCCTCCGCTGGACGCCAATTTCTGGACGTCTCCATGGGCGACGCCGCAGACCCTCAAGGTCGCCAAGGGGCTGGTGTGGGCGCTGCTACTCTATCCGTTCCTTGCGCGGTTTCTCAAAAATGATCCACGCGGCTTGCTGCTGTTCGCATACGGGATGGTTGCCGGCCTGGCCCTGACGGTGGGCGTGGTGCTGTGGGAGCGGTTCCTGTTCACCGGGCTGTTCAATGTGGGCAGCACCGGTTATCGGGTCATCGGTGCGTTTACCACCATGCGTACTGGCGGGGCGCATATCGATGGCTATCTGGTGACCGCCTTGCCGTTCCTGGCGGTGATGGTGATGGCAAGCGGTCGGTGGAGCGCGCGCCTTGTTGCGGCCATGCTGCTGCTTGGCGGGTTATATGCCGTCTTTGCCACCTTTTCCCGCGGTCCCTATCTCGCGACTTTGGCGGCGGCGGCGGTGCTCGGCCTTGGCGTCTGGGTGGCCTCTCGCCAACGCGCAGGCGGCGCTGTGCGGTTTCTGGCGCTGGGGTCGGTTGGACTTGGTTTGCTGGGAGCTGCAGCGATTCCCTTTCTCAGTGAATCATTTCTCGCCAAACGATTCGAACGGCTCGCCCAGGACAGCGATATCCGGGTTGCCCATTGGCGCGAAGCGCTTTCCATGATGGATGACGACCTGCCAGGCATCCTGTTCGGCATGGGTCCCGGGCGTTTTCCGGCCATTTATCGCGAGAGGAATACCGATCCGGTGCCTATGGCGTATTTCAGACTGGGACGGGAGGGCGAGGACAGCTTCCTGAGCCTGTTCGCCGGGCGTTCCCTCTACCTTTCCCAATTCGTACGGGTGCGTCCCCACACCCGCTACACCTTGCGGTTTCAGGCGCGCACCTGGGATGATCGCGCCAAGCTGACGGTCCCGATCTGCGAGAAATGGGTCACCGATTCCTTTGATTGCGCCTGGGTGACGATTGGGCTGGGAAATACCCGGGGTGAGTGGGTTTCGTTCGAGAAGGTCATCGACACGGGAACTGTCGGCGCACCCAAGGGGCGTAGCGGCTGGATCGGGACACGCCCGGTGAAATTCACGCTCTACTATCCGACCCGGAGTACCAGGCTCGATATAACCGATATTCGGCTTCTTGATCCTGAAGGTCACAACCGGCTCGACAACGGCGATTTTTCTAGGGGTCTGGATTTCTGGTATTTCACTGTTGACGATCACCTGCCGTGGCATGTGAAAAACCTGTTCGTTGCGGTCTGGTTCGACCTTGGCCTGGTGGGACTGGTCCTGTTTGTTGCCCTGCTTGGCGTGGTGATACTGCGCCTGTTGGCCCAGGTACTGGCAGGGGAGCGCTATTCCGCGGTGCTTCTGTCGTCCCTGTCCGGTTTTCTGGTGGTGGGGATTGTGGGCAGTCTGTTCGATGCGCCGCGTCTCACCCTTTTGTTCTTCCTGATCGTTTTCACCGCGCTTCTAACGGGCGAACTGGCGAGCCGCAGCCAGTCAGGGCGAGGGCGGCGTGACGATTCCAGGGCCGCGCAGGACAGTACCTGAACCCTCGAAGATATTGCCGGTGACTTCCGCCGGCGAATCGGTGTGATTATAAATGAAGGTCCCGCGGGAATGGCGATTGACGAACCGGTTGTTGACCACGAGCAACCGGTTTTCGCTGTGCAACAGCCTTTCCGCACCGTAACTGACGAGGGTGTAGTTTTCGGCGCGTGTCCCCTGTTCCAGATAATTGTCCCGGAGAATGGCGATGCCACCGGCCGCCAGGTCCACCAGATAGCTCGACGCGCCGGTCTCGCCATCAATGATCCTGTTGCCAATCAGTGTTGTCAGTCGGGCACGGCTTTTGACGTTGTGGCCACGCACGGCTCCCTCCACGTGGCTGTTGATCATGGTGAGCGAATTGATATTGCCGACGTAGACGTTGTGACCCAGAGACCGGCTGCCTTCGACCACGTTCCCGACAAAGCGCGAATTGCGGATCACCACGTCGCTCGCCGGATTGGCGCCTGTCAGAATACCCATCTGGTTGTCGCGGAATTCACAGTTTTCGAGGATCAGGCCGGCGCCTTCCAGGCGGATCCCGGCGCCGTTGCGATCGCGAACCCGGGCGCCCGAAAAAGTGATGTTTTCGACGCGCGTATTGTTGCCCCGGATGACCCAGATGGCTTTGCGTGCGGCTGATCGCCCGGCAGCCAGAAGTCGGACCTGGCCGCCAACGCCTCTGATGGTGAGGTTGTTGT
>RFJA01000279.1 GCA_003695065.1 Alphaproteobacteria bacterium | reverse complement strand
GGTTGGGCGTGACCAGAGACAGCACGATATCGCTCAGACCCACATCGGCCCGCGCAGCAACGCCTTCGACCATTCCATCGCCGGCCCATTCGACCCCTGCTCCAGGCCGGATCAGGTTGACAATCGCAAGCCCGATCAAAACAGCCAGCCCGGTCGACGCCGCATAATAGCCAACCGTGATCGCGCCGATGCGGCCCAGCTTTCGAATATCGCCGAGAGAGGCTATCCCGCTGATCACCGCCGCAAAAATCAGCGGTATGATCAGCATCTTCAGAGCATTGAGGAACAGGTCGCCCAACCACTTCACACTGAGCATGGCCTCACCCCAGACCCAGCCCGCCAGTACCCCGAGGATGACGCCGACGACAATCAACAGCAGTAGCACGACAGCGTGGCGATGCGGCATGGTATCCCCCCTTTTCTCTCAGAGTTGTGACTTGTATTTTGCAGTCCGGTCGCCACCATAGACCAAGTTCTTTTTCGGAGGTAGCCCATGAACCGCAAGACCAGCGACCTGAAGGACAGACTTGACCCTCTTGAATATCATGTGACCCAGGAAGCGGGAACCGAACAAGCCTTCACCGGACGATACTGGAACGAAAAGCGCCCGGGCATCTATCGTTGCGTTGTCTGCAATACGCCGCTGTTCGATGCCGCCACCAAGTATGATTCGGGAACCGGGTGGCCGAGCTTCTACGCCCCGGATAACGACGACGCAATTGCCAGCCGCACCGACACCAGCCATGGAATGACCCGGACCGAGGTGATTTGCGCCAATTGCGAAGCCCACCTCGGACACGTCTTCCCCGACGGTCCGGAGCCGACCGGGCTGCGTTACTGCATCAATTCGGCCGCGCTCACATTCGAGCCCGCCGAGGAATAGCATAAAACGTCTGCCGCCGGTTGCTTTCCGTTCCGTATCTGTTCTAATCTGACTCGCCGATCGGAAAGGAACACGGGATGCGGGACGACCAGATACGGCCCCAGATACTGCCGATGCCCTTGAGCAAGCCCTTTCTTGCATCAGATGGCGCCCCGGCGGCGGAGGCCGACGTAGCGCGCGGGGTCAGTCGCCTGCTAAAGGCGATGGGCTTTGCGCCGATGACTGAAGTCAAGCTGGGGAACAGCCGGCGTGCCGACGTGGCCGGGATCAACCGACGCGGCATGATGGCGATCGTTGAAATCAAGACTTCGGTCGCCGATCTCCGGCATGATACCAAATGGCCCGACTATCTGTCGTTCTGCGACTGTTTCTATTTTGCCGTTCCCCCGACCTTCCCTGCCGCGCTGTTTGACGAGTCCGCCTACCTGCCGGAGCGCACTGGGTTGATCATCGCTGACCGGTTCGGGGGCCAGGTCATGCGTGAGGCGCCGGAAGTGCGCATGAATGCCGGGCGGCGGCGCACCGAGACCTTACGGTTTGCCCGCAGGGCAGCCGCACGGTTGCACCGCCTCGAAGATCCGGGAATTTAAGGGTCAGTCTGGCGAAAAGCCCCTGGCAACCCATCCGAACACAAAGCCCAGAACGAGAGCGGCAACAATCGGGCCAACCATGACGATGGCCGCGAATTTCAGACTGGAGAGCGAGTCTTCCTTGCGCGCCAACGCTTCCTTCATATAGTCGCGTGCCGCCTGCGCGCGCTGCCACTCGGCACTCATGCACCGGGCTTCCAGTGAACCATCCGGACGCTTGCAGCGATCCTCGTCGGGGCGCGCCTCGGCCGCGATATAGGCTTCGTCCAGCGAACGCAATTTCCAGTAGCTCACGGCGGCCTCGTCAGGGCGCAGAATCCACCCCACGGCCCCGATCCAGAGAACCGCAAAGACCAGCCACAGCCGTAATAATCCACGGCGCCAGTTGAGTGCCCGCATCCCACCGTCCTGTCATACCGTCAGCACGGTGGCGATCATAGCCAGACAATAAAGGCGAAAATAGGGTCCTGCCCCGGGACCGGGCACGCCTCTGCGCTGCAGACGCGCTACGCCGCCAGCGGTTCGGACTCGTTGAAATAATAGTCGATCTCGGCGGCAATCACGGTCCGGTCGACGGCATAGACACCGATCCGGCCATCCAGAATGGCAAACGCTTCGTGTCGGGTTTCGGGGCGGATATGACGCAAGAGGGTGCGCGCCACCCGGCGAACACCCTCGGTATCATAGCTCGTCTGCGTCAGCGGTCTCATCGGTCGGGTCTCCATTCTCACTAAGGTCGTCATTGTGATCATGAGACGACCCTAACCGATGATTGTTACAGATTTTATGCGTTCTACGTCTTGCAGGATCAGGATTGCTCTTTCCTGACCTTGGCAATCCAGGCATCCACCTGTTCTTCGAGAATTGACAACGGCAGGGAGGCGTCGCGCAGAACCACGTCATGGAAGCCTCGAATATCGAACGCCTCACCCAGTTTCGAGCGCGCCTTTTCCCGAAGGTCGAGAATTCGGGCCATACCAATCTTGTAGGACGTGGCCTGGCCGGGCATCACCAGGTAGCGCTCGATCGCCCGGACGTTGTCGTCATGAGGATTGGGCGTGTTCTCATCGAGATAGGCGATGGCCTGCTCCCGGCTCCACTTCTTCGCATGCAGCCCGGTATCCACCACCAGACGCGCCGCCCGCCACAGCTCCATGGCAAGACGCCCGAAGTCGGAGTAGGGATCCTCGTAGAAACCCATCTCCTTGGGCAGCAGCTCCGAGTAAAGCCCCCAGCCTTCGGTGTAGGCGCCGAAATAGGTGAACCGGCGGAACCGGGGCAGATCCTCCAGTTCCTGTTCAATGGCGATCTGCATGTGGTGGCCCGGAATACCTTCGTGGTAGGCCAACGCCTCCAGCTGGTAGCGCGGCATCTGGGTCATGTCATAAAGATTGACATAGAAGATCCCGGGCCTGCTGCCGTCCAGCGCCGGGTTTTGATAGAAAGCCTTGCCGGCTGATTTTTCCCGGAACGGTTCCACCCGCTTCACGATCAGGTCGGCCTTGGGTTTGGTGGCGAATACCTCGTCAAGCCGGGCCTTGAAATTTTCGACAATTTCCCGGGCCCGGGCCAGGTACTGTTCACGCCCCTCGTCGGTATTGGGGTAATAGAACTGCTCGTCCTCCCGCATGAATGCAAAGAAGTCACCAAGCGTCCCTTGGAACCCGACCTTCTTCATGATGGCCCGCATTTCGCCATGAATGCGGGCAACCTCTTGAAGACCGAAGTCATGGACTTCGTCTGCCGTCATGTCCGTGGTGGTGTAGAAGGCAAGCTGGTGCCGGTAATACTCCTCGCCATCGGGCAACGCCCAGACGCCATGGTTACCCTTGGCCAGCGGCTGCAGTTCCTCAAGCGTCGCGATCAGCGCCTCATACGCCGGTTTGACCGATTGGAGTAGGGCGGCGCGGGCCTCATCCACCAGCCGGTCGCTTTCCGCCTGATCGAGCTCAAGCGCCGCAATCTTGCCCTTGATATCGGCAAACAGCGGGCTGTCCTCACCGTCCGTAAATGGCGCCCCCGAAATCACGTTGCGACTGTCGCGCAAAGCCTGGGGAAAGGTGAACGCCGGTGCTATGACCCCCTTTTCAGCGCGCAGCCTGAGCCCCGCGATCACCTGTTCCATCAGAGC
>RFJA01000278.1 GCA_003695065.1 Alphaproteobacteria bacterium | reverse complement strand
GCCGGGCACAGCGTGATTTCGCTGGCCCGACGCGACCCCGATTTCAGTCACGATCGACTGGCGAGCTACCAGGTCGACCTCAGTGATCCGAAGGCGACCGCGGCGGTGGCCGAAAAGGTGGCGGCGGAACACCAGGTGACGGCGCTTGTCCATAATGCGGGCGTCATCAGACCAGCCCTGATCGAAGACGTTAAAACCGAAGATCTGGAATTCCTGACGCATCTTCACATGGGGGCGGCAATCACGCTGCTGCAGGCGGTCCTTCCGTCCATGAAGGCGGCCGGGTTCGGTCGTGTGGTCAACATGTCGTCGCGCGCCGTGGTTGGGCTGCCGACCCGTACCGTCTATTCCGGGACCAAGGCGGCGCTGATCGCCATGACCCGGACCTGGGCCATGGAACTGGGGCCTCACGGGATCACGGTCAATGCTATCGCGCCGGGACCCGTGGTGACCGATATGTTCACCGATGTCATGTCGGCGGAAAGCGACAAGGCCCGGGCGCTTGCCAAAACCCTGCCGATGCAACGCCTTGGCACTGCCGACGATGTGGCCAGGGCGACCATGTTTTTTCTCGACCCGCGCAACGACTGGATCACCGGACAAACGCTTTATGTCTGCGGTGGTGCCAGCCTGGGGTCGTTGACGTTCAATTGAAGACGCAGTGTCAGCAAACACGCAGGAGAGGCAATATGGGTGGTTATAGTATCGAACACATCAGGAGCCTGGTGGAGGACGCGCGCGTCCACCGGGATGTTTATATTGACCCCGAAATCTTCGATCTCGAAATGGAGCGGATCTGGGGACGGGCCTGGATCTATGTGGGCCATGAAAGTCAGATTCCAAACCCGGGAGATTATTTCATCACCAGGGTTGGCAAGGAACCGGTGGTGATGACGCGGGGCAAGGATGGCCAGGTTCACGTGATCTACAATCGCTGCGCCCACAAGGGCGCCAAGGTGGTGGAGCGCACCTGCGGCAACGCGCAGGGATTCCGCTGCCCCTATCACGGGTGGACCTACAAGCTTGACGGCAGCCTGCAGGGCGTGCCGGCGCGTTCGGGCTACGCCGACACCGGCTTCGATATGAAGGATCCCAGGTTTCATATGCAGAAACTGGCTCAGGTGGACAGCTACCGTGGTTTCGTCTTCGCCTGCCAGTCAAAGGACACGCCCGATCTGAAAACCTTTCTGGGCGATGCGGCCGCTACCCTTGACAATATGGCTGACCGGTCGCCCGAGGGTGAACTGGAAGTGGCAGGGGCGCCGTTACAGTATGTGCATGACTGCAACTGGAAAATGTGGGTCGAAAATCTGAATGACGCCATGCATCCGATGGTCGCCCACAGCTCGGTCGGTGACGCTGCCCGCCGGTATGCCGCCCAGCTTCCGGAAGGCACCCCCTATCCGCGCGAAGCCGAGATCATCTTTCCCTTTGGTTCGTCCTACAAGTTCTTTGACGAGATGGGCGTGACCACGCTGCCCTATGGCCATGGCTATATGGGCGGGGAGATGAGCATCCATACCGAGTACTCGGAAATTCCCGGTTACTTCGAGGCAATGGTTGCGTCCTACGGCGAAGAGCGCGCCAAGCAGATCCTGTCGCAGAACCGGCACAATACGATCTTCTACCCGTCCTTTACCGCCAAGGACGCGGTGCAGGCGGTGCGGGTGGTGCGGCCGATCGCGGTTGACAAGACGATTATCGAGACCTGGCACTTCCGGCTCAAGGGTGCGCCGGAGGATATGCTCAAGCGAACCATCCTTTATTCCCGGCTGATCAACTCCAACGGTTCGATGGTCGGTCCGGACGACTGGGACTGCTACGCCCGCATGCAGGAGGCGCTTGTCTCCCAGTCGTACGAATGGGTCGACATGCGCCGCGGTCTTGGCAAGGAAGAACGGCTGGACGGGAAGGAGCGGTCGTTCGGGACCAGTGACCTGTCATTCCGCAACCAGTACCGCGCGTGGCTCGACTATATGACGAAGGACGTAGAAGACAGGGAGGCCGCGTGATGACCGCCAAAGCTGCCGAGAAAACCGCAAGTGCGCCCGATGTGATGGATATCGAGAAGTTTCTCTACGACGAAGCCGATCTTCTCGACCGGGGGGATCTCAAGGCCTGGCTCGAACTCTTTACCGAGGACGGGCGGTACTGGATGCCGGCGCGGCCCGATCAGGACGATCCGGAGACCGAAATTTCCCTATTCTACGACGACCGGCTGTTGATGTCGATCCGGGCGCTCAATTTCGGTCATCCCCTGTCGCCGATGATGGAGCATCCGGTGCGCACCTCTCATGTCATCGGTAACGTGAGGCTGGCGGACTGGGACGGCGAGACCGCGCGGGTGACCGCAAACTTTCATGTTGTGGCCCTGCAGCGCAAGGAACAGACCGTATTCGCCGGGCGCTACACTTATGAACTGGTGCGCGCCGGTGCCGGCTGGAAGATCCGGCAGAAGCGGGTTGATCTGATTAACTGCGACATGCCGATGAAGAATATCCTGATCTACCTATAGGCTGTCCCAGGTCTCCAGGATATGGGCCGCGCTGCGGTCGGTCAGGGCGGCGATGGTGAAAGTCGGATTGGACGCGCCGGACGTGGGAAAAAGGCTGCTGCCCGCGATGAACAGGTTTGGTATGTCGTGGGTGCGGCCGAAGGAATCGGTGACCGATTTTCCCGGGTCGTCGCCCATGATGGTCCCGCCCATCATGTGGGCGCTCGCCAGGGGGCTGGACCAGATCTCGGTTGCGCCGGCAGCGCGCATGACTGCATCCGCTTCTGCTTTCATATGCGACCAGAGCGCGACTGCCTCGTCGTCGAAGCGGTGAACGATCCGGGCCTTGGGCATGCCGAACTCGTCCTTGTTTTCCGACAGTTCGACCCGGTTTTCCGTGTCGGGTTTTTCCTCGCCCATGCCGATCATCAGCGCCGCCCCACGCACGGCACGCTTCATGAAGTCGTCCAGTTTCTGCCCGATCAGGTCGGGACGGCCCACCGCGATCCCGGCCAGGTCATTGGGCTTGACCGCAGGGGCAATCAGCCACTGATAACTGCCAAAGGACCCCGGCCGCGCGGTCTTGGCGTAGTTGTCCTGGGAAATTAGGGACGCCGAGGAGACTCCAAGATGGCACTCGGTGTCCTCGTCAAACAGACCGAAAACGTTGACCAGGCTGTGGGCCATGAAGTAGCGACCCACGAGTCCGCTCGAATTGCCAACACCGGCCGGCGCGGCTTCGCTTGCCGATGCCAGCATTAGTCGTGGTGTCTGGATCGGGTTGGCGGCCAGGATCACGAACCTTGCCGCCGCGCGGTGCGCGACCCCGTCCTGGACATAATCGACACCGGAGACCCGCTTGTCCTCACCAAGCACCAGCCGGGTCACGGTGGCGTGACTGCGAAATTCTGCCCCGGCCTGCTCGGCCGCCGGTTTCCATTTGACCAGCGGATTGCCGCCCAGCGCGTAGATCGGGCATCCCGCGTCGCACCAGCCGTCATAAAGGCAGGCAGGACGTCCGTCATAGTCGATGGAGTTGATGGCGGCGGGGACCGGCGCGGTCCTGATTCCGAGCTTGTCAAAGCCGCGTTTGATCACGGCTGCCTGGCGGAAAGTCTTCAGGGGTGGCATGGGGTAGGGATCGCCTGCGGGCCGCCAGACTTCGGCCTCGGCGTCGCCGGCAAGGCCCACCTCTTTCTGTATCCTGTCGTAGTGCGGTCGCAAGACGCCATAATCTATGGGCCAGTCAAGGCCCTTGCCATAACGGGTGGCCATTTCAAAATCTTCAGCCTGAAGGCGCGGCCATGTGCCATAGTGATGCAGCGCGGCACCTCCATATCCCCATCCCGCGTTGAAATTATGGGCGTACGGATGGGTGCCTGTGGTTTCCACCGGAGTGCCGCCCCACTTGATGCGCCGCGCCCAGATCTGGGAACTGACCAGATCGCCCATGTCCCAGGCCGGCCCGGCTTCGAGCACCAGGACCGACTTTCCTGCGGTGGCAAGCCGCTCGGCCATCAATGTTCCGGCAAGTCCCGCGCCCACGATAATCGCGTCGAATGTGCTCGGCCGTGCTGCCATCGTTGTTCCCCCTACCAGTTCACATCGGGTTCGATATGGGCCATGTAGGGAACGCCGATCCGGGCAAAGCCTTCAGGCGTTCCATAGGCCACGTCTATGGCGTCGGCCCGAACCACGAAGTAGAAGAACGAGGCAGGAGGCGCATTTTCAGTGCCCGCGGCCCAGTTTTCGATCCTGTCGGCACCCATGTCGACCACCAGCGCCTCGGCATCTGCGTCGGCGAGGGCCGTGAAAGGCTGGTTGTGGCGCGCCCGGGCCGCAGCGTCGAGCGCCCTGAGGCCGGCCCTGTAGAACCCGTCATGGGGCGGCGGTACATCGAAATAGCGCAGGATCAACAGACTGTCAGAGGCGGGTTTTCTCAACTGAGCGGTGACGAAATGCGCCAG
>RFJA01000277.1 GCA_003695065.1 Alphaproteobacteria bacterium | reverse complement strand
GGAATGCTCTGTTTACTTGCAAGCGCTGTCCTGGCGGGAAGTGTTGCATTCGCCGGGTCGCCAGAGCCGGACACCGAATCCCCGGCCGGAAAGGCGCCGGCGATTCCCTTTGCCGACTTTCGCGGCCAGGTCCGCGATTGGCGCAGCGAAGGCCGCAACGCCATTCTGATCGAATCGAACACAGGCCAATGGTATCGGGCCGAATTCATGTCGGCGTGCCATGGTCTGCCCTTTGCCGACACTATCGGTTTCGTTCTCGATGCCCGGAGTCGGGTTGACAGGTTTGGTTCCATTATTGTGCGCGGCTCTGGCGGGATCGTGGACGAATGCTGGTTCAAGTCTTTTGCGGAGATTCCCGACCCGGACAAGGCGGGCACGAAAGCAAAACAGGACGGATCAAGCACCGAAACTAGATAATCGCCTGAATTTCAGCCTTGAGAGCGGGGTCTCTGACCATCTGTCGGCGTAATCGTTCGACCCCGCGGCTCAAGGTCGTCAGATCGCGCCCGAAGAACCGGGCGACCTCGGTAAGAGTTCCGATGCCGTTCTCGAACGCCAGGTAGCCGACGATCTGACGTACCTGAGACGCGGCTCGACTGCGTCCCTTGTCTTTCACCGCCGCCACATCCAGGCCACGGGCCCTCGCCGCTCGGGCCGCCAGTTGGTCCAGGCTGATGGCCGACCCGCTCGCTGAAACCTCTTCCGCATCGTCGCCACGCAACGCCGCCCGGAAATCGGCGTCGCCGAGGATACCACCCTCGAATCCGAGCTCCATGGCCCGTGGTCCGGGTCCCTCGCCAAGCCAGGCCATGGTGTCCCGGTATGCTTCACGGGCCTCTTCAACTGTCGGCCCCAGAAGCGACAGCACGAGCCCCTGGTGGATCCAGTCCTTGTGATCGAGCCCCAGATAAGTGCGATGCGATGACCAGCGGTAACGGTGCGCCTCGTTGCACAGCCCCGCCGCCACCGGGCGGCGATGAACATAGCGAACCAGCGGAACAAGATAATGGTCCGGATCCACCAGGACCGACCGGTAACGATCATGAAACAGCGAACCGGTGCGCCCGTAGCGGTCGTTGACATACCGGGTATAGCGGTAGGCCAAATTATGCATCACCCGGCCGAGTGGCACCTCGCGCACTTCGACGACAAGGCGCACCTGGCGCGGCAGCGCACAATAGGCATGAATCCTGTGCCCAAATCGGTCTACTCCGTCACTGGCCAACGCTTCGAACGTCTTGCCGTCGGCATCATCCATGAAAATGGGACTTCCATCGCGCCCCCGCAACATGACATGGTAGACGGCACCGGGATAATGGATACGTGGTCGTCTCGGCATCGCACAAGACTCGTCGCAAACAGGCTCCGATGCAATATAATACAAGACCGGCACTCACAGGAACCGAAGAAACGAGGAACAGGACATGGCCAATCGAGCCGAGGCCCTCGATCTGACAGCCTTGAAGGATCGTCTGCTCCGGGAACGCTCGGCGTTGTTGTCCCGGCGCGAGGCGCACAGGGACGACGGCAAACCCGTGGAGCTTGATCAGCAGAGCGTGGGGCGCCTTTCACGTATGGACGCCATGCAGGTTCAGGCCATGGCACGGGAATCCGACCGCCGGCGCGCCACCCGGCTGATGCAGATCGATGCCGCATTGCAGCGCATCGAGGACGGCGAATTTGGCTACTGCGTCGCCTGCGGTGAAGAGATCGCACCAAAGCGCCTGCTCCATGACCCCGCAATTCCAACTTGCGTTGCCTGCGCCGGGCGCTAGCCTGAGCTCCTGACCAATCCCCAAGCGCTGTTGCAGTTGTTGCGGCACCCGTGATCATGGCTTAGCGTTTTCTGCAACCGTTCCGTCTCCTTGAAACGTTAGGAGGTCCTTCGACAACGATCGAGCCAGAAGTCGACCGGCATGGCCGCCCTTGGCGAATGGGTCCTGGCGGCGCTTTTCAATGCCAGCGGCCTCCCTCGTTCCGAGTGCCGCGTCCAGATTAACGGGACCGTTCCAGTCCGGAACCCCGGACCGGCAGATCGACCCCGAACTCGTTCCGCGCTTTCTTGATGACGCGCGCCGACAAAGGCAACCTGGTAACCCTATCTTCACACCAGCCTCCCCAGTATGCACAATGCTTTCTTAGCTTGTGGTGGTGGGGAAACGGATATGCCGGAAAAACTGAAAATCGATCCCGAGAGTCAGGTTGCGCCACTTTTCGCAACCCCGGTTGCCTTGATTACGCTGCCAGGCCACAAAAAGCTCAATCCGGCAATCGAACGGGCGGTTCTGGACAAAGCCCGCAGATCTACGGGCATGAAGCGCAGCAATGTGGGCGGCTGGCATTCGGACCTGGACCTGCTGCACTGGCCTGTCCCCGAAATTCGGCAATTGGCGGAGATGGTGGCCGACGCCGCAACACACTATTGCGGCCTGTTGTTGAACCAGGCCACGGTCGAGGGCAAGCTCAGCATGCAAGCCTGGGCCAATGTTTGCAGGCGGGGCAATTTTCACAAGGCGCACTGTCACCCCAACTGGCACCTGTCGGCCGCATACTACGTCAATGTCGGCAAGCCGGTCGCCGATTGGCCGGAAAGCGGAACGTTTGAATTTTCAGATCCCCGCACTCCAGCCCGCATGCAGACCCTGGATGGGGCATCATTTGGCCGCCCCCATCTGATTTACCCTGAAAACGGTCAGCTTCTGCTCTTCCCGTCATGGATGGAGCATTCGGTCAATCCCTACCAGGGCCCCGGACACCGTATCTCGATCGCATTCAACATGCGCTTCGCCAAGGCCTGAGCGGGGGGCGTAAGGCTGATATCCGGCACAAGAAAAAGCCCGGCGGTCCACACCGGGCTTTCCCTCATCCCTTAACCCAACGGAGACGGGGTCAGGCCGCCTTCCTGCGCCGCCCCAATGCACCAAGCCCAAACAAGCCAAGCCCAAGCAGACCAGCACCGGCAGGGGCCGGTACCGGCACCTGATCGTCATCACGCACGGTGCCGAATATGGACGACGATAGAAGGTTGGTCCCATCATCCTCTAAATCTATGTTGTCGAAGAATGTAAAGGTCCACTCGCCCGACAGTTCGAGGCCAAGGAACACGCTGAAGGGGTCAGCGGGCCCGAAGGTTCCCGCAGTCGTACCAGAAAGCACAACATCATCCACCGTCAGCACGGGAGCGCCATCCTCGAAAATCGCATCCAAAATTGATTCGGAACCTGCATTGTCGGTTTGCAAATCAAACACAAGAGCGGACACACCCCCGTGAGAGACCGAAAACGAAAGGTTGTCCCAATAAGAATTACTACCACCTTCGTCGCAGACGCCACCTTCACACCCGATCAAAATACTCAATCCGAAAGAATTGATGATCCCGGTTTCCGATACGTTGAATGTCAGCACGGTGGGGTCGTCTGGCGCCGTATCAATGTTCGAGGCCGTCGGGCCAGCGATATTGAACGGGGCCGCCGACGCCATGGATACAAAGGCCATTGCTCCGACCGCCGCGCATCCCATCAGAAGTGATTTTTTTGCTGTCATCAGAAGTGTCCTTACTGGTTAATCTGCACCACATGTATTCGGGCTGGCCGAACGCAAGACTGGTGCCAGTTTCTATAATTCCAGTATTTTCCGACAGTTATGCACTGACAGAGCCCTGCTCGCGGTACTAGATGTAAGAAAACCCGACAGACGAGCGAACACATGCCCCAGAACGGAATACACAGGTTGAAGAAACAGAGAGGGGCCGGATGGTCGGTGCTCCGGGAGAATAGGGGGAAGGATTACACAATGTGGGAAAGCAGGTGTCAGGCAGAAAAACTTTTGACCGCCACATAGGTTGCGATCGTCAGCAACAAAAGACCAAACAGAACCCATGGCAACTGGGTACCGGCAGCACTGCAAACCGTATCTTGGGCTTCCGCGGCCGGTCGGACCGCGCGCGCACCGGTCTTGACTGCTTCCCTTTTAGCGGATCGTCGGGCATCACTTGGCGGAGCCTTCGCGCCACCGTCTCCATCCGCAGCCTGTCCGGCCGGTTCACTTCGATATACACTGCGACTTTTCAGGTGATTGCGCGCCACATCACGGATTTCCTGAACTACCACCACGGGGGTATTTGCAAACCGGCTTTCGATCTTCCGGGCGGCGGCCACGGCCAGCGACTGGTCATCGAGCACGGCCTCGATCTGCCAGTCATCCTCACGGTAGGCCCGCACCTCGTAGACCGTATGAACCGTCATCGCATTCTCCCGGTGATGGCGACGCGGGGCGCCGAGCGCGGCGTGTCGCGAAATACCGGTTCGCGCACGACCTTGTAGTTGATGCCGCCAAGCACGTGACTGATCGTTTCTCCGTCATCCGATAGTGGCAGCAGAATCGAGCGGCCAAGCACCGGTTTTCCATAAAGCGTGAACCCGCCGCCCATGCTTACCGGAACCCTCTTTTGCAGCGTCGTCTGGAGATGTGTCACCATGTGGAACAGAAGACTGTCAGGCGGCACCTCCGATAGCCGGCGCTGATCCGTCGTCTCCCATTCTTCCGGCTTGAGCCTCAGCCCGACATGGACGAGGCCGGTCTCGTCCAGCGGGTCGGCCAGGGTCAGCACCGCACAGGACGCCGAGTCATGCCCCATGTCGTTAAAATTGATATCGGCAAGTCTGGGAAAATCTCGGGCGCCACGCAGTACCTGCCAGTATTCCAGCAGACGCAGCACGAAACGCCGCTCCTCTGCTTCCGACAGATAGGTTCGACTGTCCGACATCGGCTGTTTCCCCAAAAGCCCTTGCTGACCAACGAAAAAGCCTAGCGGCCAGTCGTTAACAATTGTTGAAAATGAAGGAGGTGGCGTAACCCTTGGGGGCCGGCCGTGCGCCCCCCCTATTTCATCATTTCATCCTGGTATATTTCTCGATGGCCTGCTGGAGACCTTTCTTCAACATCTGGCCATTTTGCCCACCGTCCCCTTCGATGCGCTCGTTGATCACCACCCGCATGGAGTCAATGTGGGCCTTGATGATCTCCACATGGTTATCCGTCATACCGACGTTGGGACCGGCAAAATCATGCAATGAGGAGGCAAAGTCGGTAATCAACGGATACCCGAAGGTCCCGCCCTGCCCCTTCATATCGTGCGCAATACGCCGAATTCTCTCGAAAATTGGTCGCCGCTCGTGGGGTGTGTCAACTGCCCTGCGATGCTCCGCCGCCAGTTTGTCGATAATGCTCTTGACCCAGTCGGGATAGTCTTCGGCCATCTGTTCGAGCGCCGCCTCGGCCCGCGCCAGCGCCTCGGGATCGATCGCCTGGATCTCCTTGCTGTCGGAGCCAATACCCGCAGCCTTTTCCTTGAGTCTGTTCTTGAACCGGTAATACCGGACCCGCACCGGCTTCTTAGACACGAATGACCTCCACTTCGTCGCTCTCCTCGGTAAGCTTGCGGCGATTCTCGCCATCGAACGGCAGGTTCTGCCGTCGCCGGTCCGGGCCAAAGTAATCCTTGGTGTGAACGAACTGCCTGGGATGCAGAATAATGGAGGTGAGTTTCTCGGCAATGGCGTTGATGGTGAACGGCTTGGTCAGAAACTCGGTCACCCCCATATCGCGCGCTTCGGTCACCCGGTTCGGTTCGGAATAGGCGGTGATCATGACGAACGGTTTGTAGCGATCCGGCGAGTCCTTGTGTCGGCGCACCCAGCGCAACAACATCATGCCGTCAACCGGCGACATGTCCCAGTTGGACATGATGATGTCGATGGTCATCAGCCCGGCCTTCATAGGGTCACTATGCACCAGCTTAATGAACTCGATCGCCTCTCCACCATGATCCTTGGTGACGACCTTGCCAACCCCCAGAATCTTGAGGGAGTTGATGAGAAGCGACCGGATGAACGGGCTGTCCTCGACAACCAGCACGCTCATCCGTTCAAGATCAAGACCAGCCATTACCGCCCATGCCCCCCGTTTGAATCGCGTGATTGCCCACTCCAGAGCACTATATCGCAGAGCGGAAGCGACAGATCAATATCTTGTATGAACACGCCCCCTAAACACACAATTCATTTTCGGGTCTGGGGCATCAGATCGGTCATCACGTGCTTGAGACGGTCCAGCTCGTCCTTGATGGCTGACAGCGCCTGCGCCCGGGCGTCACCGGCAGGCGGCAACGGTTCTGCCGTCGCGCACAACGCCGCCAAACGATGGGCCCCCACCGCAGAAGCCGAGCCTTTCAGCTTGTGCGCTACACCGTACCAGGCTCCGCCTCGCCCCTTTTCGGACCCGATCGCGCCGTGCATTTGCGTCACGTATCGAGTCGCATTGGCAACGAAGATCGCGGCAAAATGAGTCATCAGACGACGATCGCCACCAACCGCCTTGGCGAAATGATCAAGGTCGAATGATGGCAGCGACTCCGGTTCACCCATCGGTACATTCTTCCCCGATTCTGCCCTGTCGGGGGTTAGTCTGCCGGATCATCGTTAAGAATTCCCTCAGAGGTCGCAATTGCGGGGTTCCGTGACGACTGTTAGACTCGTTTCTTTCGGGCGGTGGCGCCAAACCGGGCAGGCGTTGTTAATCAGGGAGAACGGGAGCATGCCGACGGGTGGGACCAAGGGAGGCAACAGGGCCGACATCACGGACGGCAATATCATGCCGCATCCGGCAGCACACGCCCCCGAAGACGGATCGAAGATCGCACCGCGGCCGGTCCGCTGGGCCCGAAGGTACTGGCCTTTGCTGGCCGCTGCCGGTCTCAGTTTCGTCTGGCTGGCAATGTCTGGCGCCTTCATATTCGGACACAGTGCCGAAAACATCTTTCGGGATTACAGTCTGCCGGAGATGGGAGCGGCGCTGTCGGGATTACTGGCACCGCTGGTGGTGATATGGCTGGTGGCCCTTGTATGGCTGCGCACCGATCCGCTACGCGAACATCGGTTGGCGGTCGCCCACGGCCTTGACGAATTGCTCTCTCCGGTGGCCGTCGCAGAGAAACGGGTCACCGCCCTGACAATAAAATTGCGACGTCAGATCGACAACGTGGAAGCCGCAAGCACCATCGCCTCGGATCGCCTGCAACATCTGGAGGACAAATTCCAGAATCACATCGCCGATCTTTTCACAGCCACCACCAGGGCCGAGGAAACAGCAAATACGGTGGTCATGCGTCTGCGCGCGGAAGAACAGGCGCTCAAAGCGCTGAAGACCGCACTTGATGAAAGCGCGGGCGACATTGTGTCCCGCCTGCAGCAGGCTGGAAAAGCCCTTTTGGAGGATGTTGAAACGGCAGCCACCGGCCTTGAGAGGTCCGAAGACGCGATCCATGACAAGGGACGCGTGGTCGAGGAGACTCTCGTTCGAATCAGCGATCGCCTGGCAGATATAGACACCGCGCTGCGCGACGCCGTCGACCGTCTACGAACCGGTATCACCGACACCGAGACCACGGCGGGCGCGGCCCTGGAGACCATGGCCGCGCGGGAAGCCGAATTACGGCACACCATGACGACCCTGGCCGACCACGCCGCCGCGCTGAGCAGCAAGGTTGCCGAGGAGGCGAACCGCCTCGCCCAATTCGGCAGCACCGCAGTGCGCGATGCCAAGGCAATCGAGGAAGCCATCCGTACCCAGGGCGAGGTGCTCTCCGGGGCTGCGGAGAGCGCAATGACCCAGGCGGCGGACGCCGCCGCGCGCATGGGTGACGAAGCCCGTGCCCTGACCCGCGCGGTGGAAGATGCGGTAAGCGCTGCCGAAGACCAATTTGCCACAGCCGCCGAGACTCTGTCCCGAAAGATCACCGAGGCAGCGACTGACGGCGGCGGCGCCGTTGATGCCATGATGACGCAGCTCGGAGAAGCTGTGGCAGAGGCGGGCCAGCAACTCGCCGCGGTAACCGCGCAGGCAGCCGAGGCCGCGGCCGGCCTCGGGTCAGGATTTGGCGAGGCCCGCACCCGGGCCGAGCGCGACACAGCGGCGCTTGCCGAAATGATTACCGCCCGCGCGCAAGAGGTTGCCCGCGCCCTCGAAGACCAGGCCGAACGGCTGCGCAGACTGTTGCATGAAGACAGGGAGGCAGTGGACTCTGCGCTGGCGGAACACGCCCGGCGCGCTGCCGAGGCGCTTGACGAGCAGGCCCGCGCGGTGCGCACAACGGTCGCCCAGCAAAACCAGACGGTACATGATTCCATTGCCGAGCAGACAAGCGCGCTCAACAGCGCGCTGGAGCATCACCTTGACACCCTGCGCGAAGCGCTCGCTCGACACCGCGAGGGGGCGGATGAAGCGCTCGGCAGCGCCGCCGAAAGAGCCATTGAGCAGCTTGAAGACCATGCCGCCCGGGTCCGCGCAGCGCTTGAATCCCAGGGCGCTGCGGCCGAGGACATCCTCAATCGGCACAGACTGGCTTTCGACGAACAGCTGAAATCCGCGCTGGAAGCCGCCGAGTCGGCCCTCAAACAGGAAGCGAGCGCCCTGGACGACGCGGTGACCCTGGCAGAAAGCCGCCTCACCACGCTCGCCGAAACGCTCAATCGCGAAACCCGGGCGCTGTATGAAACCGCGGACAGCACCGGAGCGCGCCTCCAATCCACCGAGGACGCGCTCATCGCCGGACGCGCCGCCCTGGGCGCCCTTGCAAGCGAACTGGAAGAAACCCTCGGCCAGGCC
Organism: Alphaproteobacteria bacterium; assembly: GCA_003695065.1. Lineage (GTDB taxonomy): Bacteria > Pseudomonadota > Alphaproteobacteria > Sphingomonadales > Govanellaceae > J090. Next base: position 5,877 of record RFJA01000277.1, on the reverse strand, counting down.
GCCGCAGCGTTCGAAGCGCGCCGCGAGGCGCTGGAGACCAGCGCCCGAAGCGCCGCCGCCACCATCCAGGACGCGGTGGGTTCACTGGCCGACAACACGGGAGCCATATCGAACGAGGCGCAGGCCATCGAAGAACGCCTCGGCGCCGTGACCGCGCTATCGGCCGAGCGTGCCGGGATTTTGAAAGATACCGGCGACAGTCTCGTGGCAAGCATACGCGAAGCCGCCGAGGAAGCCGATCGGGTCCTCGCTCAAATGCGCGAGGCGGGATCGGAGACCCGGGAAGAACGGGACAGAATCATGGCCGAATATCAGGACTTTCTCGATCGACTCGCCGGGACCCGTCAGGCGCTGGCCGCCGATATTGGCCTGATGGGCGAGACCGGCGCCCGGGCGCGCCAGGAAATCGAGCGGGTCGCCGAGTTGCTGCGCCGGGACTCCGAAGCGCTCGCGTCGGCGACGGACAGCGCCGCGAAGGCCGCCGCGCAGATCGAGGATTCCCTCGGCAGTCGTCTGCTGGCAATGCGGTCCGTCATTGATGACATCGACAACGCGGTCCGCGATATAACGGCGCGCACCGAAGGTTACGAACGGAAGGCTGGCGGTGATGCCCGCATCAGCTTCGCCCGCACCTCAAGTCTGATTCTGGAAGCGCTGGCCTCTGCCTCCATTGACATTGACCGGGCGCTGGAGACCGAAATCCCCGACAATGTGTGGGAACGGTACCTCAAGGGCGATCGCAGCATCTTCGCCCGGCGGATGCTGAAACTGGGTCCCCGGAAGGTCCAAGACGCGATTCGTGCCAAGTTTGAAAGTGACGGGGAATTCCGCGCCCATGTGGAACGCTATATTGGCGAGTTCGAAACGCTCATGGGCCAGGCGATGGCCGCCGACCCACGGAACGTGCTGTCGGCAACCCTGGTGTCGTCGGAACTTGGAAAGCTCTACCTGGCGCTGGCCCAGGCCCTCAGACGCATCGGATAGAAACCCGACGGCTGAGACAACGTCGCCATGACTCCCCGTGTATCCGGCTATGCCGCCTGGCGGCCGAGCTTGGCGATGAAATAGTCCAGATTGTCGGGATCGAAGCCGTCTTCGAACCGGGTGAGCACCCGCTCGATCATGACCTGCCGGAAACGGACCCGATCGTCGCCGCTGTTAAGCTGCATGTCCCTGGCCGCCTCGAGCGCAGCCTGACACACCCGCAACATTTTTCGGGATAGCCTGCACTTCTCGAACAGCGCTTCCAGCCCCTTGCCACCCTTGTCATGGACCAGTCGGTAGGCGTTGGCGATCGGAATATCGGCAAGTTTGGCCAACGCCGCCTCGAAGAACGTGGTGTCGCCCATGCACAGTGCCCGGAAAATCAGGGTAGGCGTCAGCCGGCCGTTGCGGTGAAGCTGGTCGATGAGCTCGACCACATCGCGCAGATTGGTGTCGGGCTGCAACAGACCGACGGTTGCTTTCTCCCGAGCACTCAGGAACAGGTCGGTGGCCACATCCGCCGACATGGCGTGGTGGGTGACCAGATGGTCGCGGATCTTGTCCGAGACCAGGGCCACCAATCGCTCCGCCACCGTGAGCGGCAATTCGGAGCGCAGCGCCATGGGCTCGCTTATCTCCTTGTTGGCGCCAAACGCGTCGATGACCCGGTTCATGGTGCGCTCGGACAACCTGGCGCCGTCGTTGCGAACCAGCGTGGCCACCACTTTCTCGTTCCCGGTCTCGACCAGAGCGTCCGAGACGTTCTCCGACACATGTTCACGCCGGGCCACCGCCTGCTGGTGGTCTTCCCCCTTGCTGGCAATGATTTCCAGGAGGTCCTCGTCCCGAAGCACATCGGAAAATTCGATGATCGGAAGCGCCACTTCCGACACGTCATTGGCAAGACTCACAGCAATCTCGCGCGGGATGTCCGGATTATCCTTGAGACTATCGGAAAGCGCCTCGCGGACCCGAACCTCCACATCCTTGACCATCACCCGGAAGATATCCTCGATCAGCGCCCGCTCCTTCATGCCGAGACCGGTTTCGGCATACTGGGCACTGACCTTGCGCGCCGTTTCAGAGCGGTTTTCGGTCGACGGATCCGACAGCAATCTGGCAACATCTGCCTGGGTCAGTTTTTCGGTCAAGAGCTGCATCCCCTACTGATAGCTGAAAACCTCCGCGGCGAGCGCAGACCGCCGCGTTCATTCGAAGATTCTGGAAAGAACTGGTTAAACCCACGTTAATACATTGCATTTCGTCACAAATTCTGCATGTTTGGAGCGCCGCACCGTGCGGGTCCTGCGCGCCGGTGCGACGACACGAGGGAGACCAGTGTGATTGAGAAGGCGCGCGCCCTGTGGGCTGCGGTTGCAACAGCCTGTATGTCCGGCTTTACGACAGTCGTTCCGGCGGCGGCCGGGGAATCATCATTGGACCAGCGGATCAACGAAACCATCGGGCCCTTCACCGACGCCTTTTCGGGCATCATTTTTTCCGCCATCCCGGTCAACGGCGTCGATTTCCCAATCATCGTGATGTGGCTGATTACCGCCGGCGTTCTGTTGACGTTCTACACCCGCTTTACCAACCTGCGCCAGATGGGGCTGGCCTTCAGAATCGTGCGCGGCGACTATGACGATCCCGCGGACAAGGGTGAAGTCACGCACTTTCAGGCGCTGTCGGCAGCGCTGTCGGGTACCATTGGCCTTGGCAACATTGCCGGTGTTGCGGTGGCCATCGGGTTGGGTGGTCCGGGCGCCACCTTCTGGATGATCGTTGCCGGACTGTTCGGCATGACCACCAAATTCGTGGAATGCACGCTCGCCACAAAATACCGGAAAATCAGGGCGGACGGCGTCGTTTCCGGCGGCCCCATGTACTATCTGAAACAGGGCTTGGCCGAAAAGGGAATGCCGCGCCTTGGTGCCTCGCTTGCGGTGATTTTCGCGATCTTCTGTGTATGCGGTTCGTTTGGTGGCGGCAACATGTTTCAGGTCAACCAGGCCCTGCAGCAGGTCGAGGCGATCACCGGCGGGACCGAGAGCTTGTTCTATGGCCGCGGCTGGATCTTTGGCGTCCTCATGGCCGGATTCGTGGCGCTGGTCATCATTGGCGGTATTCGGTCCATCGCCCGGGTGACCGGCAAACTGGTGCCAATCATGTGTGCCATCTATGTGGCCGCGGCAATTACCATTCTGGTCGGCCATGCTAGCGAAATTCCGGCCGCCATCGGCGCCATTCTGGCAGGCGCCTTTTCGCCGGAAGGCATTGGCGGCGGCATCGTGGGTGTTCTGATCCAGGGGTTCCGCCGGGCCACCTTCTCCAACGAGGCGGGTGTCGGGTCAGCGCCCATCGCCCACGCCGCGGTAAAAACCAACGAACCGGTAACAGAAGGGTTGGTGGCCCTGCTTGAGCCGTTCATCGACACCGTGGTGATCTGCACGATGACCGCTCTGGTGATCGTGATCACAGGCACCTACCAGCAAACAGATCTTGACGGGGTCAGCATGACCTCGGCGGCATTTGGCGATGTCATCTCCTGGTTCCCGATCATTCTTTCGGTTGCCGTCGTCCTGTTCGCCTTTTCGACCCAGATTACCTGGTCATATTATGGCCTTAAAGCGTGGACATATTTGCTTGGTGAAACCAGGCTCGCGGAGCTGAGTTACAAGGTTCTGTTCTGCACGGCCACGGTGATCGGAGCGTCCCTGAGCCTTGATAAAGTCGTGGATTTCTCGGACGCGGCGATTTTCGCCATGTCCTTGCCAAATCTCATCGGCGTCTACATTCTGGCACCAGTGGCACGCAAGGAACTGCAGAACTTTCTGGCCCGCATCAAGTCAGGTGAAGTTACGGTCCGGATGGGTGTGTGACCGGGACCTGGCCCCGGAGCCCAAAGGGTAACAACAGAGTAGCGAAGGATGATCATGAAACGCGTTGTTAGCAGTCTTCTCATTGCAGGTATGGTTGTCGCAAGCACCGTTCTTGGTACCAGTCAGGCGATGGCTGATGGCGACCCTAAAAAAGGTGAGCGATTGTTCAATCGCTGCAAGGCCTGTCATACGGTGGAAGCCGGCGGCAAGCACAAGCTTGGCCCGAACCTTCACGGATTGTTCGGCCGCAAGGCTGGCACTGCCGAGGGTTATGACAACTATTCGGACGCACTGAAGAACGCCGGTTTTGTCTGGACGCCCGAAAAGCTTGACGGCTGGCTGGCGTCGCCGCGCAGTTTTCTCCCGGGGAACAAGATGACCTTTGCCGGCCTCAAGAACGAAGACCAGCGCAAGGACCTGATCGCCTACCTCAAGGAAGCCACCGCCCAGTAACGGCGACAATGCCGTTGTCCGGAATCAGGGAGCTGCAACCATGACCGTGTCCCCTCTCCTCGCCCTGCATCGTCGCTTGGCCGCTGTGCTCATGGCGGTGCTGATAGCCGTTTGCGCCGGGCAGTCCGGCGCCGCCGACATGCCGGACGAGCAACAGGCACAAAACTATATCCGGAAAGTGGCCGATGATTTCTTCGACGTGCTGCGCAATCCGGATCTGGACGAGGCAACGCGGCGCGCCGAACTCAAGGCCCTGATGCTGGAGGAAGTGGCCGTCGCTTATATCGCCAAATTGTCGCTGGGTCGCCACGGCAAACCGCACCCGGGCATGAGTGAGGCCGAACGTCAGGCCTTCGACGCTCAGTTAGAGGAATACCAGGCGCTCTTTCCCGACTTCCTGTTTGAGAAAATGTACGACCTGGTGCTCAGCAAATTCAAGGATGCCACCGTCGAGGTGACCGGCGCCACCCCGATCCGCAAGACCGACATCTATGTGCACACCACCATTCACCGTCCGGGCGCCGAACCGGTCCTGGCGGACTGGCGGGTGCGCACGACTCCGGAAGGCAAACTCAAGATCATCGATGTTAAGGCCGAAGGGGTCAGCATGACCATCACCCAGCGCGACGACTTCGCCTCGATTATCGGTGGTTCGCGCGATCTCGGAAAGGTGCTCGCGCACATGCGCGCCCAGATTGCGGCAAATCAGGTGGATACGGAACCGTCGGCGGTAGACACCGAACCGTCTTCCGGCAATGGCGAAAAGGAAGCGGATACGGATTCCCCCGCGTAGGACCCGGCGCGGTTCAGGCGGTGCGGTAACGGCACCCGAGGTTAAGCTGACCCGCCGTATTGTGAACGGCGGCAAGGCAGGTTTCGGCGCGCCCTTCAGGCATCCACACGGCGAACGTGGTGATATACTGGTTGCGGCCGTCCACACCCGGGCGAACTCGTGAATTCATTCGTACCACGTTCGCGTCGAAGTCGGCCAGAACCTCGGCCATACGGGCGATTAGCCCCGGCCGGTCGCCACCTTCCACCTCAATGATATGGGTGATTTCGGCGCTTTCCCGGTGCGTTGCACCGAACGGAAAGACCGTCACCTTGACCGATGCACTCCCCAGAATTTGTAGCCCGTTCAGCGCCTCTTCTACCGCTTGCGGGGTCACCCCCTTCGGGAGTTGGGCGACGCAGGAAAATTCGCAGCCAAAACCAAGCACGGCGAACGACGTATCGGCCAAATTTGCCCCTAGATCAAAGAGTTCTCCGGTCACCCCGGCGATCAGCCCCACTTCATCCGGGCTGACAATCGAAATGAGAACCGTATCGCCTGACGCATCGTTCATGGAAACCCCTCTGGTTGCCTCATCTGCCGTGGTGATTATGATAAGGCGGTCTTCAAGGTCCGACAAATGGAATGACGCATGCCGCCAGCGCTCCCTTTCCCTTTCCCGTGCAGAGTATTGCGCTGATGTCGGACGAGATGCGCGCTCCCTCCCTCGGCCTTGCGATTATACCGGTGGCGGTGCTCATCATACTTCTCGGTGCGGCGGTCTATCTG
>RFJA01000276.1 GCA_003695065.1 Alphaproteobacteria bacterium | reverse complement strand
TCCCAGCCCATCACCACCAGCACGCCACCCACGATGAACACCGGCAGCGCGCCCACCGCTAGGGCCATCAACAGGCGCGCACCACCCTCCGGCGCAGTCCCTTGGAGGGGCGCCCGAAGCAGCGCCATACCGCCCACGGTCATGGCGCGAATGTCCGAGCGGTAGTAAAGCAGAACGGCGCCCAGCGTCCCCACATGGACTGCCAGGTCAAGCGCCAGTCCCTGGTCCGGCCAATCGGTCAACGCGGGCACCAGAATCAAATGAGCCGACGAGGAAATCGGCAAGAATTCCGTGATCCCCTGGACGACAGCCAAAACCACCAGTTGCAACCAAGACACCGACCATCCTCCGTCATAACGCCTGTCAAGCGCGGTATACCGCAATCCATGCAGCAGATAAATCACTCAATCCACGCAATTCTCTCAAAAAGAGACCCTTTTTTAGGTCCGGTTTGGTACTATTTATTCCTCGCATTGAGAGGAATTGGCCAAAATTTTGAGTTTTTCCGGGATTAAGATTGTACTTTGGTCAGCATTATTGCCATTTATGCGACTTTTTGCTGGTAATCCTGGGAGGGCGACGCTATACTGCGCGCCAACGCATCCATACACAGTAGCTGATTTTAAGGAATCCGATGACGGAGAAGATGCTGAAATTCGTCACCGTCGAGCAGCGTATGCCCACGAAACGGGATGCTGAGGCGCGTGTCCATGATTTCAACGAAATCTACGAACAGTTTGCCGACCGCGAGGCGCGTGAACAGGCCGCCCGCTGTTCTCAATGCGGCATCCCGTTCTGCCAGATTCACTGTCCGGTCCATAACCATATCCCGGACTGGCTCAAACTGACGGCAGAGGGGCGGCTTGAGGAAGCTTACGAACTTTCAAGCGCAACCAACGTTTTTCCCGAAGTCTGCGGACGGGTTTGCCCCCAGGACCGCCTGTGCGAAGGGAACTGCGTCATCGAACATGATTTCAGGTCCGTGACCATCGGCTCAGTGGAACGCTATATCACGGACACAGCCTGGGACAAGGGCTGGGTCAAGCCCTTTACACCGCGCATGGAACGCGATCAGTCGGTGGGCATTATCGGTGCCGGCCCTGGCGGGCTTGCGGCGGCAGAACGACTGCGCCGCAAGGGGTATCAAGTGCATGTCTATGATCGATACGACCGCGTTGGCGGGCTGATGATTTATGGCATTCCCAACTTCAAGCTCGAAAAGGAAATCGTGAACCGTCGCGCCAAGCTGTTCGAGGACAGCGGCGTGGTGTTTCATCTCAATTTCGAAGTGGGTCGGGACGCCACTCTTGCCGATCTGCGAGAGCGCCACGACGCGGTGGTGATCGCCACCGGCGTGTACAAGGCGCGCGACCTGCACGCACCAGGGGCCGGGCTCAACAACATTTTCCCGGCCATGACCTATCTGACGGCCAGCAACCGGATCGGCCTTGGCGACAGGGTGGCGGAATATGAGGACGGCACACTCAATGCCCGGGACAAGCATGTGGTGGTGATTGGCGGCGGCGACACCGCCATGGACTGCGTGCGGACCGCGGTGCGCCAGGGCGCCAAATCGGTCAAATGCCTTTACCGGCGCGACCGCGAGAACATGCCCGGCTCGATGCGCGAAGTGGCCAATGCCGAGGAAGAGGGTGTGGAGTTCATCTGGCTGGCCGCACCGCAGGCCTTCCTCGGCGAGGATGAAACCTCCGAAGGGGCCGGCGACGTGGCCGCCGTGCTCGCCACCCGGATGCGCCTCGGCGCACCGGATTCGACGGGGCGGCGTTCGCCCGAACCGGTTCCAGGCTCCCAGTTCAAGGTTGAGGCCGACATCGTCATCAAGGCGTTGGGATTTGACCCCGAGGACCTGCCGGTCCTGTTCAATGCACCGGAACTGGAAGTGACCCGTTGGGGAACGGTCAAGGTGGACTACAAGACCGCCATGACCAATCTCGAAGGGGTTTTCGCCGTGGGCGATATTGTGCGCGGGGCGTCGCTCGTCGTCTGGGCAATTCGCGATGGGCGGGACGCTGCCGAAAGCATTCACAGTTACCTTCAGGCCAAGGCCGGCGCGGAACAAACCGCAGCCGTGGCATCCTGACCTGTACTGAGGGAGATCAAGAGTAATGGCGTTGACCGACGAAGCCCGCGCGGCCGCGGAAGTGAAATCTCAACTGGACCTGGCGGAACGTCTCGCGCGCGAGGGCCTGTACAACCCGGAAGAAGAGCATGACGCCTGCGGGGTCGGCCTGATCGCGTCCATCGACGGCAAGCCAAGCCGACGCGTGGTTCTGGCGGGGATCGAGGCCCTGAAGGCGGTGTGGCACCGCGGCGCCGTCGACGCAGACGGCAAGACCGGCGACGGTGCCGGCATCCATGTGGCCATCCCACAGGATTTCTTCAAGGAACATATTGCGCGGACCGGACACAAGACCTCTACGGGTGATCTGGCCGTGGGCATGATCTTTCTGCCGCGCACCGATCTGGGCGCGCAAGAGGCCTGCCGTTCCATTGTCGAGTCCGAAATTCTCGACTTCGGCTATTACATCTATGGCTGGCGCCAGGTCCCGGTCAACGCCACGGTCATCGGCGAAAAGGCCAACGCGACCCGGCCCGAGATCGAACAGATCATGATCGGCAACGCCAAGGGCGCCGACGCCGAGCAGTTCGAGCGCGAGCTCTAAATCATCCGGCGACGGATCGAAAAGGCGGTGCTCGCCCAGCACATCAAGGACTTCTATATCTGTTCGCTGTCCAGCCGCTCGATCATTTACAAGGGCCTGTTCCTGGCCGAGCAGCTCTCGGTGTTCTATCCGGATCTGCTGGACGAACGGTTCGTGTCCAACTTTGCCATCTACCACCAGCGCTATTCGACCAACACCTTTCCCACCTGGTGGCTGGCGCAGCCGTT
>RFJA01000275.1 GCA_003695065.1 Alphaproteobacteria bacterium | reverse complement strand
GCGGTGCCGCGCCCGATTTCATCCAGAATCACCAGGCTGCGCTCGGTCGCCTGATTGAGGATGGCTGCGGTCTCGATCATCTCCACCATGAAGGTGGACCGTCCCCGTGCCAGATCGTCGGACGCACCGACCCGGCTGAATAGTCGATCAACCACGCCGATATGCGCCGATTCGGCCGGCACGAACGACCCCATCTGGGCCAGAATGGCAATCAGCGCGTTCTGGCGCAGGAAGGTACTTTTCCCCGCCATATTGGGGCCCGTGATCAGCCACAACCGCTGGTCGGACGCCAGATTGCAGTCATTGGCCACGAAGGGTTGACTGCCTGCCTCTACCAGGAAACGTTCAACCACCGGGTGGCGGCCGCCGACAACGCTGAAGTCAAGTCCGTCATCAACCACGGGGCGGGTGAATCGGCTGGCTTCTGCCAATTCGGCCAGGGCGGTCGCCACATCCAGCTCGGCCAGGGCGTGGGCCGCCGCCATCAGGTCGTCCCACTGGCCAAGAACCTGTTGCCTCAACTGTTCGAACAGCTCCATTTCGCGCGCCAGCGCGCGCACATCCGCCTCGCCGATCCGACCGGCAAGATCGGCCAGTTCGGCCGTGTTGAAACGCACCGCATTGGCGAGCGTCTGGCGATGCGTGAATTCGGCCGACAACGGAGGTTCCATCAGCTTGCCGGCCTGGGCCGGTTTCACTTCGATATGGTAGCCCAACAGTTTGTTATGCTTGATTTTCAGATTGGCGATGCCGGTGCTCTCCCGATATCGCCCTTCCATTCCTGCGATCAGCCGACGGCTTTCATCCCGCAGGGTGCGAAATTCGTCCAGCGTCCCGTCATAGCCCCGCGCGATAAAACCGCCTTCCCGCGTGGTGAGCGGTAGATCGGGCTGCAGGGCGGCGGTGAGACGATCCACCAGTGCCGCATGTTCGCCAATCCCGGTCATGGCCCGCTCTAGCTGAACCGGCGTGCCCGCCAGATCGCTGCGTTCGATTTCCGCCGCAAGGGCGGCGCGGATGGTCCCCGCCGCGCCCAGCGCGTCCCGAACCGCCGCGAGATCGCGAGGCCCGCCACGACCGACCGAAAGGCGCGACAGAGCGCGCTCCATGTCCGGGGTGCGTCGCAATCGGCTGCGCAAACGTTCCCGCAGCGTCTCCCGCTCCACGAAATAGCCAACCAGATCGAGCCGGCCATTGATTTCCACGGGATCGGTCAGGGGCGCACCCAGGCGTTGTGCCAGCAGGCGCGCACCGCCGCCGGTGACGGTCCGGTCGATGGTGGCAAGCAGGCTGCCCTTGCGTTCGCCCGACAAGGTTTCCGAAAGCTCCAGATTGCGCCGTGTGGCCCGGTCTATGGCCATGGTCTCGTTGACCGTCTCCACCCGGGGGCGGGCCAGTTTGGGCAGATTCTGCTTTTGGGTTTCCTCCAGATAACCAACGATGGCGGCCGCCGCAGCGAGCTCCGCCCGCTCGATGGTCCCAAGGCCGTCCAGCGACCCAAGCCCGAACAGAGCCTTGAGTCGCGCCTCGCCATCGGCACTGTCAAAATCCGTTGCCGGCCGAGTCGTGACGCGGGGCATCCATTCCGCAAGTGCGGACTGAGCCATCCGGTCGTCGGCCAGCAACCGTTCGGAAACCAGGATCTCGCCCGGTAACAGCCGCCCCAGCTCGGTGTCGATTTCACTGGCAGCCACCCTGCTCAGATGGAAGTCGCCGGTGGAAATATCGACCCAGGCCAGCGCGTAGCAATTCTGGGCCCGGGCAAGGGCCGCAAGGTAATTGTTGGCACGCGCATCAAGAAGCACGTCCTCGGTCAGGGTCCCAGGCGTGACGATACGCACGACTTCGCGCTGCACCACCGCCTTGGACCCGCGTTTCCTGGCCTCGGCCGGGTCTTCGGTCTGCTCGCCGACTGCAACCTTGAAGCCCTTGCGAATCAGCCGGGCGAGGTAAGAGTCAGCCGAATGCACCGGAACCCCGCACATGGGGATATCCTCGCCCAGGTGCTTGCCCCGCCTGGTCAGGGTGATGTCGAGGGCTTCGGCCGCAGCGACCGCGTCGTCAAAGAACAATTCGTAGAAATCACCCATGCGGTAGAACAGCAGGCAATCGGGGTGCTGGGCCTTGATTTCCAGATATTGCGCCATCATCGGCGTGACCTTTTCACCCGCCGATATCGCCGCCCCGCTGCCGGAACTGTCCTGATCCCGCGCCATGGCGTCACAACACCTTCATCTGGCGCGCAGATTCACAGTCGTTTTCTGGATTTTTCAAGGGCTTGTCCTGCCGGAAATCCATTTCAATCCTATGCCCAGCCGCTATAAAGGAGTACGGTAGTTGTTTCAGAACCGAAAACCAAATTCAACAAACAAACGGGGGCGGGGCAACCGCCCCTTTTGATCACAGAGTGCGCCCTGATGAAAGACAGAGAAACCAAAACGACCGAACGCGAGGCTTTACTTTTTCACAGCAAGGGCCGTCCCGGCAAACTCGAAATCGTCGCCAGCAAGCCAATGGCGACGCAGCGCGACCTGTCACTCGCCTATTCGCCGGGCGTTGCCGTGCCGGTCAAAGAGATCGCCCGTGATCCGGATCTCGCCTATGACTACACCACCAAGGGCAATCTGGTGGCGGTTATCTCCAACGGCAGCGCGATCCTGGGGCTTGGCAACCTTGGTGCCCTGGCGTCAAAACCGGTAATGGAAGGCAAGGCCGTGCTGTTCAAGCGTTTTGCCGATGTGGACGCCATCGATCTGGAGATCAACACCGACGACGTCGACGTGTTCGTCAATTGCGTGGCACCCCTGGAGCCAAGCTTCGGCGGCATCAATCTGGAAGACATAAAGGCGCCCGAATGCTTCATCATCGAAGACCGGCTCAAGGAAATGATGGACATTCCGGTGTTTCACGACGACCAGCATGGCACGGCCATCATCACGGCCGCCGGTTTCATAAACGCCCTCGACCTGACCGGACGCGACATCAAGGACTGCCGTGTGGTGGTCAATGGCGCGGGCGCCGCTGCCATTGCCTGTAGCGAACTGATCAAGGGGCTGGGACTACCGGCCGACCAGTTGATCATGTGCGACAGCAAGGGCGTGATCTACAAGGGCCGCAAGGAAGGCATGAACCAGTGGAAGTCGGCTCATGCGGTGGATACCGATCTACGCACGCTGGAAGAGGCGCTGAAGGGTGCGGACGCCTTCATCGGCCTGTCGGTCAAGGGCGCCGTCAGCCGGGAAATGGTGGCCTCCATGGCCGACAAGCCGATTATCTTCGCCATGGCCAATCCCGACCCGGAAATCACGCCGGAAGAGGTATACGAGGTGCGCCAGGACGCCATCGTGGCAACCGGCCGGTCGGATTACCCGAACCAGGTCAACAACGTGCTGGGCTTTCCGTATATCTTCCGGGGCGCGCTCGATGTTCGCGCCCGCACCATCAACGAGCCCATGAAAATCGCCGCAGCGCGCGCCATTGCGCAACTCGCCCGTGAAGACGTTCCGGACGAGGTGGCAGCCGCCTACTCGGGCGAACATCCCAAGTACGGGCCCGACTATATCATTCCCGCACCGTTCGATCCGCGCCTCATCAGCGCAGTCCCGCCAGCGGTCGCCAAGGCTGCCATGGACAGCGGTGTGGCGCGCCGTCCGATCATCGACATGGAGGCCTATCACAAGGAACTCGACGCCCGCCTCAACCCGACCATCGCCACGCTCCAGATGGTGTTCGATGAGTTGCGCTCCAACCCGCAACGGGTGGTGTTCGCCGAAGGTGAGGAGGAAACGGTGATTCGCGCCGCGATCATCTACCGAAACAGCGGCTACGGAACGCCCATTCTGATCGGGAATCGCGACCGCATTCGGGAGACCATGAACGAGCTCGGGTTCGGCGACGAGGCCGATATCGAAATTCAGCAGGGCCGGGAATCACCGCGGCGCGACGATTATGTGGACTACCTCTATAACCGGCTTCAACGGCGAGGCTCCCTGCATCGCGACTGCCTGCGCCTGGTCAACAACGATCGCAACGTGCTGGGCGCCTGCATGGTCGCCCTTGGTGATGCCGATGCCATGGTCACCGGAATGACCCGGTCCTATTCAACGGTCCTTGAAGCAGTCAATCGGGTAATGGATGCCGAGCCAGGCCACCGCGTGTTCGGTCTGACCATCGTGGTCACGCGCACGCGCACCGTGTTCATCGCGGACACCGCGGTTCATGAACGCCCGACAGCACAACAGCTTGCCGATATCGCCGAGCAAAGCGCGGCAGCGGCGCGCCGCTTTGGCCATGAGCCCCGAGTTGCCTTCCTGTCCTATTCCAATTTCGGCAATCCGATGCTGGAGACCGCAGCCCATCTTCGCGAAGCGGTCCAGCTTCTCGATCAACGGAATGTGGATTTCGAATATGAGGGCGAGATGACGGCCGCAGTGGCCCTTAACATGGACATGCGGCCGCTTTATCCGTTCTGCCGTCTGACCGGCCCGGCCAATGTGCTTATCATGCCCGCACTCCATTCCGCCCACATTTCCTCCAAACTGTTGAAGGAACTGGGTGGCGGCAAGACCATCGGGCCGGTGCTGATCGGACTTGAGAAGTCGATTCAGGTGGTTCCCATGGACGCCACCGCATCGGATCTGGTGAACATGGCGGCCATCGCCGCCCACAATGCCATCAAGGGGATCGGCCGCTGACCGTCGGGTCGCCGGATCGAGGAAAATCTCGGGTTTGATCAGATCTTGCGCGCGCCGTTGCGCCGGGCGCGCTCGTCCTCATCGAAACTCACGCTCTCAGCAGCGGCCGAAACCAGGTCGAAATGCTGCTGGTAGCGGGCGGTGATCCGCTCCACCGGCAGCAGGATAAAGACGTCGGTTGAACCCCACTGCCAGTCGATGACGGCCCCGTCGCCGATGTAACAGCCCAACCGCAAATAGCCCTTGATCAGGGGCGGCAGCTTGCGCCGGGCCTGGCGGACGTCGAGCTTGTCAGCCGGGATCATGTTCATGTCCACATACCGGTCAGGCCGGGCCCGCACGGAGAAGCGTTCGGGCACCCGGAACTCGTGGTAGAGATAACTGAGCGCCTCGGCATGGTCGGCCGGGTCGGTGCCCGGCAGACTGGCGCAACCGAACATATAGCCCACGTTATGAAGCAGTGTGTAGTAGGCGATGCCGCGCCACAGCAGGTGAATGGTGGAATTGGTCCGGTAGTCGCGATGTACACAGGATCGCCCCAGTTCCAGAAGCTGCTTGTCCTGCATCATGGTGCGCCGGAACGAGTCGCTGAACAGGGGGCCAAGATCATATTCCTGGCGGGAATAGAATCCGTTGAGCCCCCCCGCCACGCTCTCGCGCAGCAGGCGATAGGTTCCCACCACCTTGTCGTCCCCCCGGAGCGTGCGATCCACCACCAGCAGATGGTCGCAGTGATCGTCGAAGGCATCGAAATCGCGTTTTTCCGCTGCCATGACAGGCGTGGGCTTTGCCCCCATTTCCTCGTAGAAAACGCAATAGCGCAGGCGTTGGGCAGCCAGCACCTCGGCCGGTGATTCAGCCAGGCGGACCTCCAGGGAACCCACCTCCGCGAAAGAGGTGACATAGGGCAAGTTGGCCGGCGTTCTGAAGTGCGACTTCACTGATTCATGTCTCATGCTTATGGTAGATAGACTGCTAATTGGAAGGAAATATGACAATAAAATCAACCGTTGTATTTTTCGCACCCTTGCTAGAAGTCGAATCAGCCCCGACACACGGCGCAACAAGCACCCCCATTTCTTTTCCGTAAGAGGGAGATCATGCCGCAGCCGGCACAACAAAAGGCGCGAAAGCGGGGTCCGGGTGATTCGCCGAACCCGGAATTTTGTCCGGCCTGCGGCGCGGGCGTACGGACCAACGGTCCCGGGTCTTTTCGCTGCCCCGCGTGCGGTCTGGCGCGGGTCGGGGAGACCGGCCCTGCTAGCGTCCCAAACCCTTTGCGGCCACCCATGGCCGTCGCGCCGCATGGACGATGTCTTGTACGCTCGCCCGTCAGGCCTTCGTTCGGCAAGAAGCGTATGACCGACTGGGACGCCGCGGGCGTTCCCTTGCCCGCAGGGTCCGCCAGGGCGCTCTATGATGCCATCGTCCTCCTCCACCATCTGGAACGCGCGCCTGATCCCGTGGCGGAGATGCGCGCAGCGCGGCGGCTGTTGAAGCCGGGCGGTCTTCTCCATCTGGACGTGGGCGAAGACGGCGGCTGGGTCATCCCGCTCAATGCGCTGCGCCGGATGATCGAAAACACCGGCTTTCTGGTGCAAAAACGAGTGGACCGGTCTAGTCTGCGGTTCCGCTGTCGTCCTTCATGATTGATGGGCGAAGCCCCAGCCCCATGCCGCGCAGCACGAACAGGATCAAAAGCCCCGGTACCGCTGCCAGCGCGGTCAGGACGAAGAAATCGACCCAGCCCACGGCGTCGGCCAGTGCCCCACCACCGGTGGACAGAAGCGTGCGCCCCACCACCGCCAGGGAGCTCAGAAGCGCATACTGGGTTGCGGTAAAGGCGAGATTGCACAGGCTGGAGATATAGGCGACGAACACCGCCGACCCCATGCCACCCGCCAGATTCTCAAACCCGATGGTAACGGCGAGAAAACCAAGATCAGGGCCCAGCTCGGCCTGCACCGCAAACAGCAGGTTGGAGGCAAGCTGCAGGATGCCGCACAAGAGCAGCGCACGGAAAAGCCCCATGGCCTTGACCAGCACCCCGCCCGCCGCCAGCCCAACGAGCGTTGCCACAAAGCCAAAGAGTTTCACCACCTCGGCAATTTCGGTCTTGGTGAAACCGATTCTGATCAGGAAGGGGTTGGTCATGGTCCCGGCGAGCGCATCACCAAACTTGTAAAACACCACGAACACCAGGATGGTGAGCGCGGTGAGAACGCCGCTGCGGGTCATGAACTCGTGAAACGGCGCGACAACAGCCATGTAAAGCCAGGCAATCACCCGTTCGCGCCGCCCGGTCAGGCGTTCGGCGACTTCGCCTTCCCTGGCGAGCGTGGTACTGCCGTTTGGCGCGGGCTCCGGGTTCAGGAGCACCGCCAGTATGCCCACGCCCTGCACCAGCGCCATAATGGCGTAGACCGCCTCCCACGCCACGCGGTCGGCCAGAAAAAGCGCCCCGGCGCCCGAGACCAGCATGGCGATCCGGTAGCCAAACACTGTGGTGGCCGCGCCAGCGGCATATTGGTCGGGCTT
>RFJA01000274.1 GCA_003695065.1 Alphaproteobacteria bacterium | reverse complement strand
TCTTCAACGCACTCGCAGACACTATCGCTACATTCTCCCCACAAGAATGCATGAACTTCTTTAAAAACGCAGGATACGCTTCTAACTAAACCGAATTTGATCTAGATGTAAGCCAAAGAGGAAAGCCATAGAAAAAGGGCGGCCCGTTTGAGCCGCCCTTTCGATTTTCTTGCAATGCGGCTCTAGAACCGCCCGCGCAGCGTAATGCCATAGGTGCGCGGCTCGGCCAGGAAGGCGTTATAGACCTGGGTGTTGGGCGCGATGGTGTTGGCCCGTGTGCCCGAGCCCTGCAGCGGTCCATCGAACGCCACCTGAATATAGTCCTTGTCAAGCAGGTTGCGGCCCCAAAGTTCGACCTGCCAGCGACCGTCGATCTCGCCAACGCCGATCCGGCCATTGAGCAGGAAGACTCCGTCCTGCTCCTTTTCCAGATCCAGATCCGAGCCGGTATTCACCTTGCTGGTATAGCGGCCATCAAGATGAACAAGCAGTTCGAAGCCGTCACCAATCGGCTGCTGCCAGGTGGCCGAGCCGGTGATCGACCAGCGCGGCGCGTTGGTCAGGGTATTTCCCGGCAACTGCCAGAACGCGCCGCCCAACGGGTTGCCCGGGCTGGGTGGCGCGAATTCCGGGCCGGCAAAGTCGGACCCGTATTCGGTCTTGGCATAGGTCAGCCCGCCGGCCAGTGACAGATAGGCGATGGGCAGCCACTGGCTTTCGATTTCGACGCCATAGGTCTCGGCCTTGGGCAGGTTGACCACCACGAAGCTGGTGCCGTTGAAGGCGTTGAGCTGGAAGTCGCTGAAATCGGAATAAAACAGCGCCGTGTTGACAACCAGCTTGCGGTCGCTACTGCGGTATTTGGCACCCAGTTCGAAGCTGTCCACCACCTCTTCCTCGAACTGGAGCTGGCTCGGGTCGGGCGCCCCCTGGATCATGCCGGCCCGATCCAGGTTGAAGCCGCCACCCTTGTAGCCGCGGCTGTAGCTGCCGTAGGTGGACAGATTGTCGGTTACCGTGAAATTGAGCGCCACCGTCCCGGTCAGACGCTCTTCCTTACGCTTGTCGGACCCCTCCACGTCGAGCAGTGGGCTCCAGAACGGGGCACAGGGCAAAGTGGTCAGGGACGCGGGAATCGCTCCCAGCCCGGCCGCCTGGACCAGGGCCAGACAGGTCGGGTTGTTGGTGACGACCCTGGCGTCAACAGTCTTGCGCTCTTCCGTGTAGCGCAGGCCGACCGACAAATCGACCGTCTCGGAAAGGGCGTAGATGTTGTGCGTAAACAGCGCCCAGTTTTCGGAATTCTGGCGGAACATGTCCTGAACGACGCCGAAACCCTCGGGGAAGGCCACGGGGATGGCGCCGCCTGAGACCAGCGCGGCAAGCGCGTTATATCCCGGCCACGGTGCACCCCCGGCGGTCAAGCCGTTGCCGGGAATGCCGTCGGCCAGGTCCACCAGCAGATCGGCAAAGGCTGTGAAGTCGCGGCCGAACCGGATGGCGTCGTCAAAGGCCAGATCCTCATCGGCAAAATAGGCGCCGACCAGCCAGTCGAGCTTGCCCCACTGACCATTGAGCCTGATCTCCTGGCTGAAGGTCTCGAACTCCTGAACGAAGCCGTCCTCGTCCCGAAAGGCAATGTCCAGGCTGGTGTAGTCGATATCCTGGCTACGCCAGCTCTTCCAGTTGCGAAAGGCGGTGATCGAGGTCAACTCGCCGATGCTGGTACTCCAGTCGGCTTGCAGCGAAAGCCCCCATTCCTCGGCGTCCTGCTGGAAACCCCGACCCTCGGAGGTGGCAGAGCGCCGGTCGAAGGGGTCTTCACCGGGCAGGGCGCCCGACCCGAACTGGGCACCGAGAACGCCGATCATGGCATTGGACACGGCACTGGGAACGATCACAACGGCAGCGCAGCAGTTCTCCTCACGTTCCGAATAGTCAAAAATCAGGCGCAGACTGAGGTCTTCGCTGGGATCCGCCAACAACTGACCGCGAATCAGGAACCGGTCGCGGTCGTTGTAGTCCTCGCCGGTCACCTTGTCTTCGATGAAGCCGTCCCGCTCGAAGTACACGCCATCGATTCGCGCTGCCAATTTGTTCTCCACCAGAGGACCGGAAAGCCCCGCGCCAATGCGCACCGCATCATAATTTCCATAGGATATTTCGCCATATCCTTCGAATTCATAGGTCGGTTGCTTGGTCGTAATGCTGATCAGGCCGGCCGAGGCATTTCGCCCGAACAGCGTGCCCTGGGGGCCGCGCAACACTTCGATTCGCTCCACCGCACCGAGCTCGGTAAGGGCGTTGTTGGTCCGGTTGCGATAAACGCCGTCGATGAATACCGCCACCGCCGATTCAAGTCCGGAGTTATCTCCGGTGGTGCCGATGCCCCGAATACGGGCCACTGCGCCTGCCACCTCCGACTGGGAACTGGTCAGAAAAAGACTGGGCGCGATATTGGTCAGATCGCGCAGATCGGTCACCCCGGCTCGTTGCAGTTCATCGGCACCGAACGCCGACACCGCAATGGGCACGTCCTGGACCGTCTGCTGGCGTTGCGTCGCCGTGGTGACGATTTCTTCAAGGACCTCATCACCAGCTTGCTGGGCGTTGGCAAAAGCGACAGGGCCCAGGAAAGCGGCAACGAGACTGGTGGTGGACAAGATCGAACGAAACGAGGATGACTGCTTCACAGACATGGCACGGAAACCTCCCAGGTTATGGTGTTCAGCTTGCGGTGCTTTGATTTGGGTTTTGTACGCACCAAACTGAAACTGCGTTCAAAATGTCTCACGACTTGAAGTGTCGGGTCAAGACGGCCGGCATGGGAGGGGCAACACTTGCTCTGTTTTCCCCCTTTTTGTTGCCAAATCACAACAGGTCATCGTGGACAATGGTTGCGCGTTAGGTCAAAGTCCGCCACACTGGGCAAATTAAAACGGTCGTTTCATTTTTGGGGGTGCAGGATGGTTCAACAATCCGGACGGGTTCAGGGCAAGGCCGCGCTGGTTACCGGCGCGGCCTCGGGCCTGGGCGCCGCCATTGCCCGGTGCCTCGCCCGGGAGGGGGCCCGGGTGGCGGTCGCGGATATCAATGCGGACGGGGCGGAGGCGATCGCCCGCGAGATTGGCGAGGACAGCCTGGCGATTACCCTCGATGTTACCGACGAAGCGTCATGGCAAAAAGCTCTGGATGCGACCGTGGATGCGCTGGGCGGTCTCCACATCCTGGTCAACAACGCCGGGATCCTGATCAAGGGAACAGTCGAGGAACTGTCGTTCGAGGAGTGGCGGCGGGTTCACAGCGTCGATCTGGACGGTGTGTTCCTGGGTTGCAAGTACGCGATTGCGCCAATGGGCGCTTCCGGCGGCGGGTCGATCGTCAACATTTCGTCGATTTCCGGTATTATCGGCGGGCACAATCTTGCCGCCTACAACTCCGCCAAGGCCGGCGTACGGCTTTTGACCAAGTCGGTTGCCTTGCATTGCGCGCGCGCCGGCAACAATATCCGGTGCAACTCGGTTCATCCCACCTTCGTGGACACACCCATGCTGGACGACGTTTCGGGGTCGATCAGTCAGGTTGAACTGAGAGCCAAGCTGGCCCGACAGATCCCCATCGGTCGACTCGGTACGCCCGAAGACGTGGCGCTCGGCGTGCTGTACCTGGCGTCCGACGAATCATCCTTCATGACCGGCGCGGAACTGGTGCTCGATGGTGGCGTGAGCGCCATGTAACACCGGTCTTACAACTGACGAACAGTGGCACCTCCCACCAGAACCCGTGCTTTGTCCTGCCCGAGGGCTCGGTCGGTTACGGCCTGCAACGCGCGATTGATGGCGTCAATGTCGACCGGGCGGCGCACGTCGATGCGGTTGCTGGCGAGTTGGCTCAGTACCCGCAGATAGCGGTCGCGCAGGCGCGGCAGGATCCGCTCGATATCTCCGCGATCGTCGGGTTCACTCAGCTCCAGTCCAACGTCGACTGACAAGAGGCCGCGCACGCGCATGTCGCGAAATACACTGACGACCATGGGTTCGAGAAAGATATGCCGGGGCTCGCCAAGACGGATATTGTCTTCGGCCTGTCCGCTGCCCGGCGTAGCCGACAATCCAGCCAGCGCCAGTGCCATCACGATGACCGTCTTAAACGATCCTGCTCGCCAAGTCCTTATCACCCTGTGT
>RFJA01000030.1 GCA_003695065.1 Alphaproteobacteria bacterium | reverse complement strand
GTCTCCCACATACACAGGCTGGAACCGGGTTTCACCGCCGATCAGTGGCAAGACCGGCGATATCCGGGCGAGTGACGCAAAACGGTTGAAGAAGTCGTCATCGGGACCAAACACGATGCTGGGGCGCAGAATGGTCGATTCGGGGAAGGCCGCCCTGACCCCCTCTTCGCCCTCGGCCTTCGAGCGGGCATATTTGGATGGCGATTTCGGGTCGGCGCCGATGGCGGAAATATGGACCAGCCGGCTTGCTCCCGCTCTGGCCGCTGCCTCGGCCACGGTGGCGGCCCCTCTGGCCTGGACATCGGTGAATTTCTGTTTTCCTGATTCGAACAGAATACCAACCAGATTGACGACCGCATCGGCGCCGTCCACGGCAGCCGCCACCGAGGGTGCGTGACGCAGGTTGGCCTGCATGATCTGGATTTGCCCTACGTCGCCCATGGGCTTGAGGAAAAGCGCCTCGTTGGGATGGCGAACGGCGACCCGTATCCGTGCGCCCTTTGCCGCCAGGTCGCGCACCAGGTTGCGCCCGATGAAGCCCGAACCCCCGAAAACCGTGATCAGGCGGCCCTTGATCGTCATGCGTGCATCCTCCTTGATGATCACGTCCTTAAATCCACGCTAGGGGGTAGCAGAAATCGCTCGGAATCTCTAAGTATTTTTTGTCCGACAACACCGTGTCGGGCCGGCTGCGCTGATGGGGCTTGACAACCGGGGCGCGCCGCGGTAGCGACAGGGCCGAGGCCCAGGTGGCGGAATTGGTAGACGCGCTAGCTTCAGGTGCTAGTGGCCGCAAGGCCGTGGAAGTTCGAGTCTTCTCCTGGGCACCATCACCCTCATCACAGACGTTCGCATTCATCCACCAACCCCGCAGCAATGCGGGGTTTTTTGGTGTCATGGCTTCGGCTCGGGTCAACGCCCGGAAACAGAACCACCGGTGCGCGCCGGTACGGCGCCGGCGCTTTACGACAGTGGCCCTCCCGCCGCAGCGCCCGGGCCATCGCCAGCCTTCCCATGTCCTGCCGGCCTCCTCCTGCCGTTGCGATCCGCAAGGACAGTCGACGTTCAGGCGGCGTTGGTCTTTCTGATCGCGTCGAGGAAGGCGTGGCAGCGTTCCGACAACTGCCTCGCCTGTTCCGAGAGTTTGGCTGCCTCGCCGCTATTGATGCCAGCCGAACCGTCAACCCTTTCCATAAGGCCGAGAACGGCGGCGACACGGTGCGCTGCTTCCCCCGTCTCCTGGCTAGCGGCCTGGGCCGAGTGGCTAATCTCACGCGTGGCTGCACTTTGCTCTTCCACCGCGGATGAGATGTTCCTGGCATATTCATTGCTGCGCTGAATGGTTTCGGCGATTTCCTGCACGACGTCAACGATGTCGCGGCTGATGGCTTGCATGGCCGAAAGTTGGTCGGAAATCTGCTGCGTCGCCTTGGCCGATTGATTGGCAAGCGACTTGACTTCCGACGCGACCACTGCAAATCCCTTGCCCGCCTCGCCCGCCCGGGCAGCCTCAATGGTCGCGTTGAGGGCCAGCAAGTTGGTCTGCTCGGCAATTTCGTTGATCATGTCGACAACGCTGGTAATGGATTCGGCGCGTTCCACAAGCGTGCCTAAAGTGTCTTTGCTTTGCGCCACGGCGCGCAGCGCGTTTTCCGTGATTTCCAGGCTTCCCGCGACCTGACGCGCAATCTCGCCTATGGAAGAATTCATCTCCTCTGCGCCTGCGGCGACGGTCGTCGAGTTGTTGTTGATGTTGTCGGTCAGGTTCGCCGCAGCATTGAGCATATCGCGCGCGTCCGACGCGGCGGTTCCAAGATTGTGGCCTTCCTCCAACAGGGCCCGGGAAGCATTTTCAATGTCGCGTACGATGCTGCCAATGTTTGCTTCAAAGTCCTCCGCCAGTCGCGCGAGCCGCTCTTGCGCTTGCTGTTCAAGACGTTTGCGCTCGGCCTCCCGTTCCGCCTGCAGTCGTTCTTTTTCCTCACGGGCGTTGCGGCTTTCCGCAAGCGCCTGCTCGGCGGCCTTGCGCGCTTCCTCCGCCTCGCGAGCCGCAGTATTGGCCTTTTCCGCCTCCTTCAATGCATCTGCCCGCGCGGTGTCGGCGTTGGTAAAGGCGTCATTCAGCTTGGCCGAAAGCCAGATCAATGCCCCGGCTTCGAAGACGACAATCACCGCATGGAGCGCTACGCGCAGGATACTCGCGCCATCGGGAAATACCCACACAGGCAGGAGAATATTGAGGACCAGGTGATGGACCGCGGTTACCGCCGCAGCGATCGCAATGCTGCGCCAGTCGAACATGGCCGTACCGATGGCCAGGGCGGCAAAGAAATACATATGCATGTCGATCTGCCACGGATGCCCGTGGAACAGGAAAACGAGCAGCGCCGCCTGGAGGACATAGCCCGCGGCGATAAGATTTCGGCTCAAGGGCGCCGCCCCCCCAATGATCCACGCAGCGAAGCCGCTGCCCGCGACGATTGCAGATAGCAGACCGGCGAAAAGAACGCCGTCAGCGCCGATTGCCCAGCCAAGGAGCAGCACTACGGGAAGATGCAGCCATTGCGCGATGGCCAGCGCCTTGGTGGAGGTGTCGCGAAAGGCATCAAGCGATGACATGATTTCCCTCTATCCTTGAAAGGTTAACGGAGGCCGAAAGACCGGCGCGGATCCACCGCAACCGACAGCGCTCATCGGATTCAGCACCAACAGGGCACCGGCGCGACGCAGACGGCCCGCAACCCCGGATCGGTCGCTATACACCACGACTGTGCCGGGTACGCTGCCAATCGCAACCAGGCGAACATCCGCCTTTACCACCGCCGAGATCAGCGCCGCGTCATCGACCAGCGGAGAAAAGACCGCAACGACCGTTCCGCGCCCTGATGGTAGAGCCGTGGCCACGATGATGCCGCCAAGCACGACCATCGTCAGCAATACAGTCGGGAAGAGCTGTCGCGCCATATCCATTCCCCCGCCGGGACGATGCACGTCGCCATTAGACGCCGCACGATTTAATGGGGGGTTAATGGACCGGAGACATCGTGATGAAAAATGCGGCTTTCAGGGAGGTTTTCGGCTGGGTCCCCGTCAATCTGTCATGGACTGTTTCTACCAGGGTCCGGACGCCAGCCTTTTTCGCCTCTGTTCCGGCACCCGGCTCTTGCGCGCCGGTGCGTCGAAGTTCCGAGTCAGAACAAAATTTACCAAACCGTGTGGCTGGCGTGTTGAAGCCCGAAGACAGGTCGCTATGATGAAGGCGCTTTTGATGTTTGGACGGGAGGCGCGGGCTGGATGACCAATACCTTGCACAGGGGCGATCTGCCGGATGATCTGAAGCTCGAGGGTGATATTGCCGTGGATACCGAGACCATGGGGCTCGTACCCCATCGCGACCGGCTTTGCCTGGTCCAGGTGTCGGCAGGCGATGGCGACGCCCATCTGGTACAGGTCGGGCCGGGTCAGCGCCAGGCCCCAAATCTGGCACGTTTGCTGGAAGATCCGAAGCGGACCAAGATTTTTCATTTCGCCCGCTTTGATATCGCTGTGCTCAACCATTACCTGGGAATCCGCTGTGCACCGGTGTACTGCACCAAGATTGCCTCCAGGTTGACCCGCACCTACACCGACAAGCACGGCCTCAAGGACCTGTGTCGGGAGCTTCTGGGCGTGGAAATCTCGAAACAGCAGCAGTCTTCCGACTGGGGGGCCGAGAAACTCACCGACAGCCAGCTCGACTATGCGGCGAGCGACGTGCTCTATCTCCATCGCCTGCGTGCGGT
Organism: Alphaproteobacteria bacterium; assembly: GCA_003695065.1. Taxonomy (GTDB): domain Bacteria; phylum Pseudomonadota; class Alphaproteobacteria; order Sphingomonadales; family Govanellaceae; genus J090. The sequence continues at coordinate 30,645 of RFJA01000030.1, read as the reverse complement.
ACTGGACGAGATGCTGGCGAGATCCGGCCGGCGCGCGCTCGCCGAAGCCTGTTTCAACTTTCTGCCAGCGCGCGCAACTCTGGATCTTGCGGGCTGGCCCGACGAGGATATCTTCGCGCACTGAACGGATTCCCCAGGCGCAATTTTCTGGCTTTGCGACGTGAACGCCTTGCGCAACGGTGCCAAAGCCGGCATGATTCTTGCTCGGCGGGGTTTCGGCCGTGAGGTCCGGGTCGCCCGCTTCTATGAAGACGTTGAACAACCCGGGAAGCAGGTGGTGCGGGGTGATGGCGCAGGAACAGCCGAATAAGGAACAGGCGCGCCGGGAAGGGGAACTGGCCGAGTTTTTTGCCAATCGGCCGGTGGTGGATGACCGAGGGCTGGACCGCAGTGTGCGTTTCAGCAAGGTGCTGTTGCCGCTGTCCGCGCTTGCCCTGCTTGCTCTGATCATTGCCTGGCCATTTCTGAGCGGTCAGGAAGCCAGTGTGACGTTGTCGTATCGCGAGCTTGAGAAGAGCGGTGACGAGATCCGCATGGTCGAGCCGCGCTATCTCGGCACCGATGCCCGGGACCGCAGATTCGCCATCGCTGCGGATCATGCGGTGCAACAAGGGATCAATGCCAATGCGGTTCGGCTTGACGGGGTGCGGGCCAGCCTGCGGCTTGACAGCGGCGACGATGTCACCGCGGCCGCGGCGCGCGGGATTTACCGGCCGGAGGAAGAACGTCTTATCCTCGACCATGGCATTCGCCTGCGGGCCGGCGGCGGATACAGTTTCGAGGGCGAAAGGCTGACCCTCGACCTTGACCGGGGGGCCATGCAGGGTGACGGCGGTGTTCGCGGGGCAGCGCCATTCGGGTCGTTCGCCGCTGACCGCTTCTCGGCCGATGTGTCGGGGAGTACAGTGGTGCTTGAGGGCAAGGTCCAGGTGCGCCTTGATCCTGGCTATCGGTCCTTTGAAGATGAGGAGAAAACGGAGTGATCGCTCGTTTCGGCATAGGCATGACGGCCGTGATCGCGGTCCTGTGGGCGGGCAGTGCGCACGCCGAGGACATCTCGGCGCTCAAGGACCATGATTTCAGGCGCGCCATAGACATTTCGGCCGATCGTCTCGAAGTGCGCACCGAGGACAACAAGGCCATTTTTGAAGGCGGCGTGGAAGCGGTTCAGGAGGAATTGACCCTGAACGCCGACCGTGTGGTGGTGTACTACGAGTCCGCTCGTCCCCTGGGCTCCGATGGTGGCGCGCCGACCATTGCGCGTATTGACGCGGCCGGCGCGGTACGCCTCACCTCCCCCAGCGAAGTGGTGCGCAGCGAGTGGGGGGTATACGATCTGGAACAGCGGCTGATCACGCTCGGCGGTAACGTGGTTTTGGAACGCGGAGAAGTCAGGGTCGAAGGCGACCGGTTGCTGGTGGATCTCAGAACGGGGGTGACCCGGCTGGAGACGGCCGATACCGGATCCGAGGAGACCGGTGGCAAAGGGCGCGTCAAGGGGCGGTTCGTGCCGGCCGGTGGTAAGGACGGCTAGGGTGGAGACCCGGGTGGCGCAAGCCATGTGGAGAGATCGACGGACGCGTTGATTGAATACGATTTTTTAAGGCGTTGGATGTTGAATGGGTAACAGAACGACCTCGGGTGAAAAGGGGCAGGTATTGAAGGACGCAACAGTTGCCACTCCCCCGGGGCGCGAGTCGCCAGGGACGGAGCGCGGGGCGACCCCAGAGGCGACGCTCGACAGTGACGGACTTCTGGTCCGCAATGTGACCAGGAGCTTCAAGAAGCGTCCGGTGCTGCGCGGCGTCAGCCTTTCGGTGAAGCGGGGAGAGGTGGTTGGTCTGCTGGGGCCCAACGGTGCCGGCAAGACCACCAGTTTTTACACCATTACCGGTCTGATCGCGCCAGATTCCGGCAGGATCTTGCTGGATGGCGAGGACATAACCCGGCTGCCCATGTTTCGCCGGGCCCGGCTCGGGATTGGTTATCTGCCCCAGGAAGCGTCGATCTTCCGAGGGCTATCGGTCGAGGATAATATATTGGCGGTGCTTGAGGTGACGGAAAAGGACAGGGATACGCGCCAGGTCATGCTGGATGACCTGCTCGCGGAATTTTCCATTGCCCGGCTTCGCCATGCACCCGCGCTGGCCTTGTCCGGTGGCGAGCGTCGCCGGGTGGAGATCGCGCGGGCGCTGGCGGCGCGGCCGAGCATCATCCTGCTTGATGAGCCATTCGCCGGGATCGACCCCATCGCGATCAATGACATTCGCGAACTGGTCACTCATCTCAAACACCGGGGGCTCGGTGTCCTGATCACGGATCACAATGTGCGCGAGACACTCGATATCGTGGACCGGGCGTACATCATTCACGACGGGGCAGTGCTCATGGAGGGGCCGCCCGAGGAAATCGTTGCCAATCCTGATGTGCGTCGGGTCTATCTTGGCGAACGATTCAGGCTATAGGGATCGGCAATGGCACTGTCACCACGACTGGAGCTCAAGCATACCCAAACCCTGGTGATGACGCCGCAATTGCAACAGGCGATCAAGCTGTTGCAATACACCAATATCGAGCTCAACGATTTCGTCGCCCAGGAAGTGGAAAAGAATCCGCTCCTTGAGTTCAGCGAGGGCCCCGAACCGCCGGTGGAAGGGGAGCCGCAACCCGAAGCCCCCAGGGTGGAAACACCGCTGTCGGCGGCCGATATCAAGCTGCGGTCCGATTCGGTATCGGAACGGGAAGCCCCGCTCGATACCGATTACGACAATCTTTATGAAAGCGACCGGTCTCAGGACGGAGAAGGCCAGACTGGCCTCAGCCTCAATGGCGGTACGCCGATTGGCAGCGGCGGCAGCTACAGCGGCGACTATGATTTCGAGCAGAACGTGTCCGCTGCCGAGACCCTCAAGAGTCACCTGGAAGCGCAGGTTCCTCTGGCTCAGTTTTCTCCGTCCGACGAAATGATCGCCCATTTTCTCATAGATATGGTCGATGAGGCGGGGTATCTCCGGGACGAACTGGAAATTGTTGCCGAGAAGCTCGGATGCACGCAGGAGGAGGTGCAACAGGTTCTGGAGCGGTTGCAGGAATTCGATCCGGTCGGCGTGTTCGCCCGGGATCTCAAGGAATGTCTGGCTTTGCAGCTCAAGGACCGCGATCGCCTTGATCCTGTAATGATGGTGTTTCTGGACAATCTCGAGCTGCTGGCGAAGCGGGATTTCGCCGGTCTCAAGCGGGCATGCGGCGTCGATGAGGAAGATCTGGCCGATATGGTGGAGGAGCTCAGGACGCTCAACCCCAAGCCTGGCCTGGCCTTTGGTGGTGAGCAGGCCCAGGTGGTGGTGCCCGACGTATTCGTGCGGCGCAGCCCCAAGGGGATTTGGCTGGTGGAGGTCAACAGCGATACCCTGCCCAAGGTTCTTGTGAATACCGCCTACCACGCCGAACTTGCGGGGCGGGCGCATGAAAAGGCCGAAAAGACCTATCTGAACGACTGTCTGGCCAACGCCAACTGGCTGGTGAAGGCGCTCGACCAGCGGGCCCGCACCATTCTCAAGGTGGCAACCGAACTGGTGCGCCAGCAGGAGGGGTTCTTCCTTCATGGCGTGCGCCATTTGAAGCCGCTCAACCTCAAGGCAATTGCCGAGGCCATCGACATGCACGAAAGTACCGTCAGCCGCGTAACGTCCAACAAGTATCTCGCGTGCGAACGCGGCATCTTCGAAATGAAGTATTTCTTCACGTCGGCGATCCCGGCTTCGGGTGATGGTGAGGCGCACTCCGCCGAATCCGTAAAGCAGCGCATTCGGGAATTGATTGACGCTGAAGATCCCAAGGCGGTTTTGTCCGATGACAAGCTGGTGGAGATTCTGAAGCAAGAGGGGATCGAGATCGCCCGGCGAACAGTAGCCAAATATCGGGAAGCCCTGCGCATTCCGTCCTCGGTTCAGCGCCGCCGGGAAAAGAAGCTGGCGGGTTGACGCTGGGAACGCCCCGGAGTCGATGGCAAGCGAAGGAGGCAAACCGACGGTCGGGACGGGCGGCGCAATGAACGTTCTGGCGGGAGAAGGTTTGTGGTAGTATAAAAGATTGACAGCGGCAGGGCTGACAACTATTTCTTCCGCGGATTTTTGTGGAGCGCACCAGAGTCGCGCTTATTCTGTAACTCGATCCAACAAGGCTTCTCAATCACGCAATGCAAATCACGGTTACCGGAAAAAACATTGATGTGGGTGATGCGTTGCGCACTCATATCGAGAACCGTCTCGGTCAAGGTCTGGTGAAGTTTTTCAACGACACCCATGAAGCGACTGTTACCCTGACGAAGGAAAGATATCTGTTCAGGGCGGATTGCACCGTACATGCGGGGCACGATCTCTATCTCCAGAGCCATGGAGAGGCGGACGATATCTACGCCGCTTTCGACGCCGCCGCTGACAAGCTTGAGAAACGTTTGCGCCGATACAAGCGTCGGCTGACGGACCATCACAAGAAACGGGTCGAGCGGGCCGAAGAGGAATGGCGTGTCGCAGCCTATGTGATAGCCGGCGACGCCCAAGAAGACGACGACCTTGAGGCGCACGGCGAGGGTGGTGACGAACCCATCATTATCGCCGAAACAACGACAGCGATCCCGGAAATGACCGTGGGCGAGGCTGTGATGCGTATGGATCTGGCCGAGCAGCCGGCATTCATGTTCCGCAACAGCGCGCACGGCGGGGTCAATGTGGTTTACCGTCGACCTGACGGAAATATCGGTTGGGTCGATCCTGAAAACGTAAAGACCAAGACGGTCTGAGAACCATGGAACTTCAGGAACTCGTCCCGCTAGAGGCCGTCGTCGCGGCACTCAGGGTATCGAGCAAGAAGCAGGCGCTGCAGGAGCTTTCGGCGCGGGCCGCCGACCTTACCGGGCTTGATTCCCGGGAGATTCTGGATGTGCTCCTGGAGCGCGAAAAGCTCGGCACAACCGGCGTCGGCCAAGGTGTGGCGATCCCGCACGGAAAATTGTCCGGTCTGGACCGGCTCTATGGGGTTGTTGCCCGGCTGGTTCAGCCTATCGATTTTGACTCGGTCGACGAACAGCCGGTTGACCTGATCTTTTTGCTTCTGGCGCCGGAAAGTGCCGGGGCCGATCATTTGAAGATGTTGGCTAAAGTCTCCCGCCTGCTGCGCGATCGCGCGATTTGTGACAAGCTCCGGAAGGCCGAGGGGCCAGATGCAATCCATGCGCTTCTGGCCACGCAGGAAACACCTTCGGCAGCCTGACCGGCGCCGTTTCAGGGTCCTGGCTCGGGCACCCCTAATGCAGGCGCGTCACCGCCAGGTCATTATGGTACGCTTGGACAAGCGCAGCCTCAAGACTATCCACGATTGCCAGTTTTTCCCCATTTGCGGCGTGAATGACAAACCCGCTGCCGCCGGGACCAGTGAATGGTTTGAGGTAAACCACTGCATTCCCACCGAAATTGGCGAACATCTCGGGCGTCATGTTCTTCAGGAATTCATAAGAGGTCATCATCGCTGACTACTCCTGCCCAGTAACCATCGTTTATGTAGATGACGTATCGCCGACCAGTTTCGTGTTCAGTCGGTGTGCCGGCCTTGGTGGCAGCCTCGGCAAACACCGCTGTCCGTCATAGCTTGAAAACAGCCCTCCTCACTCAACACATCTCACTAAGGCGCCCGTTGGGGCTCGGGCCGGCACTGCGGAACAGCGGATCGATTGCTTCGGCGGCCGGTCCCCTATATCTGGTATCGTTTTGCGCCGCTTCAAGAGCAGCCATTGCGCACCGGTATCGGCGCCTACTGAAACAGCTCCGGGGTGGGCGCTGCGTTTTCATCTTCCTCTGGCGGACGAACCCAGCAATCGGCGCCCAGATCCCGCATCTGGCGGCATTTTTCGGTCGCTTCCTCAAGCGATGTCAGCGGGCCCGCGTTGAGCCGATAGAAGAAACCATTGGGTTTTTCCGGTCGATCGCCGAAGTCGATTTCGGTGCGGCGTGGCTCCAGATCGCCGATGATGCTGAAATATTTTTCTCGCAGCAGCTTCCAGCCGGCCACGAGCTGGCTCGCCTTGCGGTAGGCCGCGATCTGCAGGGACCAGCCTTCGCCCGGCGCCATCAGCGGAATGCCTGAAAGATCGGCGTCTTCATGCGGCGCGGGTTCCGGCTCCGGTTCGGGCATGGGCGCCGGTTCGGGGAAGGGGTCTTCCACGACCTGCTCGACGTCCAGTCCGACAATTCGTCTGGCTGTTTCGACCCTGGTTTCCGCGTCGTTGTCGTAGCTCCGGTTTGCGGGCCTGGTGGTGTCCTGTTTTGGCGGAGTCGTCCCGGCCACCAGCGCCGCCAGGCGGTCCTCGGGGGCGAGCATCTTGATGATCCGGAAATAATCGAGGGTCTGACCCACCGTCCGGGTATCCTGGTCGATCGCGATCATTCGGACGGCGTCTCGCTCGTTACCCGCCAGAACATATGCGAGCGCCATATTCTGGCGCTGCGACGGTCCGGCGCGATCGTCGCGCAGAACGTCTTCAAGCACTCGCACGCCGGCATCGGACTCGCCGAACAGCGCCAGTGACAGGCCATAATTGTTGCGCAGCTTGAGGTCCTCACTATCTCGGTCAAGGGCCTGCTCATAGGTGGCGATAGCGGCGTCATGCTGACCTGTCATATCCAGCGCAAGGGCGAGCCCGCGGGTTGCCTCGCCGTGGTCGAAATCGATGCGCAGCGCATCCTCGAATAGCGCGATGGCCGCCTCTGGCCGGTTCAACCTGACCAGGGCGCTGCCCAGTCCCGCCAGGGCGTCGGGATCATTGTCGTCCCTGTCAACCGCGTCGCGGAACGCGTGTTCCGCAGCAGCAACCTGGCCCAGCGCCATCAGCGAGCGGCCAAGGCCTACCAGCGGTTCAGCCGCGTTGGGATCCCTGGCATGGGCGCGCCGAAAAACCGGCACGGCGGCGGCATGATCGCCATCCGCGGCCATGGTCTCGGCCAGGCTGAGCAGGCTGTTGCCGCCCTGTTCCATGGTGCGGGTGCTGGTCGCGTAGTCAGCGATCCGCGATTCCGGGTTGGCGGTGCACCCGGCCAATGCCACGGCAAGCGCGACGGCAGCCACCGAGCTGCGCAGCAGCCTTCCGGAGCGGACAGGGGCGGTGACGCCTTCGTCGCAGCTTTTGTCGACCGGCGAGATGCTGGCGGGTCTGGTGGTCTGATGATGCATCGCAGTCACTCGGCTTCCTCGTTGCAAGGATCTTTGTGCGTTCATTCAAGCCTACGCGGGGAGTGTTTACATCCCCTTAAACCGGCCTTTGATGCCGTGTTCCTCTCGAGGCTTTTCGGACCAGGCCGCTAGCTGTTATCCGCTTGCGCCTTCAGGCAGTCGCACTGGCGCATTTCAGGCATGTGGGCGAACTGGTCCAGAAACCTGTCCAGAGCCTCGGTCAGGATATCCTGGCTGCTGCGATTGATGTGGGCCGACAGGATCCGGAGCCGCAAATGGCGCTGCTGGTCCAGACGGAGTGTCATGGCCACCCGTTTCCGGGAAGGTTTGCCCTGGCAGCAACCTTCCGGCACGCTGCCGGTCTTGCTCGTCTTTTTGGAGCCGGTCTTTTCGGATTTGGTCGCCGACGAGCGGGCTTTTTGTGCCGGTTCGACTGCTGGCGACAGCGCGTCATCATTTTTCTCGTCACCTTCGGCCGCCCGGCGCAGCGATTTCAGTCCTTTTTCGATGCGTCGGACGAAGCTGTCGCCATCTTCGTGGCGAGGCTGGGCCGAGTCACCGGCCAAGTCGGGGTCGAGGTCGACCTGTTCCGGATCCACATGGTCATACACAACGTCGCGTATGTGGTGATGGCTGGTCTGCCCGTAGTGATGCGCCTTGCCGAACATGGGCACGGCGGCCGCCGGAGAGGCAAAACCTTTCCTGGCAAGGAGCGAGCTGCTCAGGCGGGCTGCTTTCTTCATTGTCTTCCACTCCCGTCGGTTCTTCGGGTCTCGCACTTACGAAGCGTTGGCGTGACGACGGCCAAATCCGGTTCGCGGCTGTATATCCCGCCGGCTGACCGCGCTGGCCTGGAACACGGTGCGGCGGAAATTGCGTTCCAGCCGGTCACTCACATACTCCCACAGGTCGCTGATTTCCCGGGCTGATCGGGATTTTTCGTTGATTTCCATTACCGTGCGCCCGTCAATCATGCTGGACGCAAAGTCTGTGCGCTGATGGATGGTCACCGGCGCAACGGTGCCGTGCTGCGACAAGGCGATGGCGGCATCGGCTGTAATGCGGGCGCGCGGGGTCGCCGCGTTTACCACAAATAACAGCGGCTTGTTGGATCGCTCCGCCAGCTCGACCGTAGCGCCGGCGGCGCGCAGGTCGTGCGGACTGGGTCGGGTGGGAATGACCACCATGTCGGCCACCGCTATCACGCTCTGAATCGCCAGCGTGATCGCCGGGGGGGTGTCGATAATCGCCAGTTTGAAACCACGCGCCTTGAGGTCGTCAAGATCGGTCAGGAGCCGGGAAACCGTGGTCTGGGCGAAGGCCGGTGTTGGCGCTTCACGCGCGTTCCACCATTCGGACAGGCTACCCTGCGGGTCGGCATCCACCAGAACAACCGGCCCGTCGCCCCGGCGCTCCGCTTCGACGGCCACATGTCCGCTGAGCGTGGTCTTTCCCGACCCTCCCTTCTGCGATGCAAATGCGATCACGCGCATGGCTCAATCCTTTCTCTGGCCCGTTGCAAGCGCGAAAACCCGTAAATTCGGGCATTCCAGCATGGAGGGTAGGGCGCCGCCTCTTAAGAATTGGTTAAACGAAAAGATATTCCGTAAACTTTTCGGAGATGTAACCCGTTGTTTTTCGTATGACGTTTGCCCGGTTGCCCGGGTAAAAACTGCTTTGGGAAACAGGCGTGTGTTGCGTTCCGGCGCGGGCCCGTGCAGGATCTCCGAAGGGCGCCTGCGCTGCCTGGAAATCTGGCGAAGAGGGATGATCGAAGGTGGTGATCAAGGATTTGCGCGGCTTGCCGACGGTGGCTGTGGTTTTTGTTGCGTTGGTCCGGATCGCAGCAGCGGCCGCGGCAGCGGGTGATCTTGAGGACGGTGTGGCGGCCTATGAGCGTGGTGACTATCAGGCCGCGATCGAGGCCTGGATGCCCTTGGCCGATGCCGATCACCCGGACGCACTGTTCAACATGGGGCAGCTCTACCGGATGGGCAAGGGGGTTGCCAGGGATCCGGTGATGGCCGAATATTTCTATCGCCGCGCGGCCGAACTGGGGCATGTATCGGCCCAGGGAAATCTGGGGACGCTTTATTACTTCGGGTTCGACGACTCCCCAAGGGTGGCCGCGGCGCTCAGATGGTGGCAAAAGGCGGCCCGCGCGGGTGATGCCCGATCCCAATACATGCTGGGCCTTCTGTACTACAATGGCAAGCATCTGCCCCGCGACACCGTGCGCGCCTATGCCTGGATTCGCAAGGCTGCGATCGCCGGCCTGCCCGAAGCGGTGGCGGCGGAGAAAAAGCTGATTCGGGCGCTGTCGGTGAAGGAACTGGCGGCGGGCAACGAGCTGGTGCCTCGTGTCCATGAACTCCCTGTCGAGACCGACTTTGCCTCTGCGGACTCGGCCGTGATGGCGCAAAATGCGTCAACTCCAGGCAATGGCGCCGAGTCGCCTGCCGCCAATCCCGTGGCGGCCGGTGATCAGGCGCTTTCCGGCTATTATGTTCAGTTGGGCGCCGTGAGCTCTGCTGCCGGCGCCGATGCCGCGGGGAAGCGCTTGGTCGACACATTCGGGCCTTTGATGGCTGACAAGGACCTGCGGGTTGAAGAGGCGATTCTTGAAGACGGCCGCAGGGTCTACCGTCTGCTGCTTGGTGCCTTTGACAGCCGCCCGGCGGCGGTGACGCGATGCGCCCGAATTCAGGAAGCAGACGGTGACTGCTTCGTGGTGCGCCGCTAGCGACTGCTTGGGGCCAAGCTCACTTCAATAAGACCGCGAAGGGCGTTGCCCACGTATATTCCGTCGGCCTGTTCGAGGTCGGCCGGGGTCAACGCCGCTTCGACCGCCCGCCCCGTCGCGATCAACTCGGCCCGGAGCACTCCAGGGAGCAGGCCCGCGTCCACCGGCGGGGTCAGGAGCTGCCCGCTCTTTTCAATAAACAGATTGGTGAAGCTGCCCTCGGTCAGGGCGCCGCGCTCGTTCTGGAATAATACGTCGATACAGCCGGTGCTGGCCCGCGCCGCCGCCAGTTCCCGATTATAGAACTGGCGCGCCGTGGTCTTGTGATAAAGGAGGGGGTCCGCGCTGTCGACGGGTGATCGGGCGAGCGTCACTTGCGGCGTTTCTGGCGGGCGGTCTGTCATTGGTGCGGCCGAGACCGTAACCGCGCCGCTTTCGGCCAGCACGAGGCGCACCCGGTACAGGCTTTCGCTGGTCAGAGATTGGGCGATGTGATCCAGCTGCGCCCGGACCGCGTTTTCGTCAAAAGTGAAGCCGAAGAACCGGGCGGAGGCACCGAGGCGGGCCAAATGGCGGTCGAGAAAACGGTAGCCCTCCCCTTTCGACCATCCCAGGGTCTCGATGAGGTCGAAGGCAGGCTGCGGCGCGGTCAGAAACCGGCCTTTCAGAAGGCATTCCTCATACTCCGCTGCGGTCTCCGAGTCCGCCACGATGCCCGAACCGATGCCGAGCGTACCCCTTAACACCCGGCCGGTGGGATCCTCCGGTTGCAGCGTCAGCGTTCTTATGGGGACCGAAAAGGTGAAATCGCGATCGGGGGAGATGCAGCCGATAGCGCCGGTATAAGGGCCGCGTGGCGCGGATTCGAGCTCTCGGATGATTTCCATGGCCCTGATCTTGGGTGCACCGGTCACGGACCCGCAGGGGAACAGGCTACGCAGCAATGCTGCCATCGACAAATCCCGATCCACCTGCGCCGTGATGGTCGAGGTCATCTGCAAAAGCGTTCGGTAGCGCTCCACCGCGAACAGTTCGGGAACCTTGACGCTGCCAGCTTTGGCGATGCGGCTGAGATCATTGCGCAACAGGTCGACAATCATCAGGTTTTCGGCGCGCGACTTGGGGTCGGTGGCGAGTGAGCGAGCTGCCTCGTCATCTTCTGCCGGCGTGCGGCCGCGCGGCATGGTCCCTTTCATCGGCCGCGTGGTCATGCTGGTGCCGGCCTTTTCCATGAAAAGCTCCGGCGACAGCGACAAGACGGTGATTTCGCCAGTATCGATCCACGCCCCGAATCCCACCGGCTGGGCATCGCGAAGCCGCCGGTAAAGGGCGCCAGGCGTCCCTTCCAATCGAAAACGCAGGGGAAAAGTGTAGTTGATCTGATAAACGTCGCCGGCCACCAGATAGTCATGAATCCGGGCGAGGGCGTCGGCGTAGACGGCTTTGGTGATCCCGGGTTCGAGGCTGTCGACGCGCATGAAGGCATTTGCCTCGTGCCGGGGGGCGCCAACCAGCCGGTTGCGCAGCGACCCGTCAACCACTTCGAAGCCATCGAAAACGCCCATCCAGATCAAGGGGGCGGTTCCATCCCGGGGCGCCAGAGGCGCCAGGCGCGGCTCCAGCGCATAACCCACCTCATAGGCGATCCAGCCGGCAAGATGGCAACCCGCTTCAAGGGCGCTATCCATGGCGGCGATGGCGTCTGACACCTCGTCCTGGCAGGTGCAAACGATCACCTCCCTGGGGGCGGCGTAAAACCGGTTGGGAAAACCGGCGCGGGCATTGCCAATGGTTTCGAGCAAGACGAAGGGGGTGGCCATCGGCCTGTCGGCCTCCTGTGGTTTAGCCAAGGGGTCTGGACGAAAGCGTTCTACGCGGTTTGCCCGTCAATGGGCAAGGCCGTGCTGTAGCTGACCTGTTTCAGGGCAAAGCTGGAGCGGATTTTGGCGACCCCCGGGATCCGGGTCAGCACGTCCTTGAGGAATCGTTCGAAGGCAGCCAGATCCGGGACCACGACGCGCAGATAATAGTCGGCGTCGCCGCTCATCAGGTAACATTCCATGACTTCCGGCTGGTTGCGCATGGCGGTCTCGAACACTTCCAGCGCATCTTCCGACTGCCGCTCCAGACTGACCTGGATGAAGACGTTCATGGTCAGATCAAGGGCGGCCGGATCGACCAGGGCCACATACTGGCGAATCACACCCTGTTCTTCGAGCGTCCTGACCCGGCGCAGGCAGGGGGAGGGGGACAGTCCCACCGTCTCGGCCAGCGCCACATTGCTGATGCGCGCATCTTTCTGCAGGGTCTTCAGAATACGGCGATCAATGTCATCAAGGTCATATTTTAGCATTTGTGCGTCCCTTAATGAATAATATTGAAATTTTATTGCTGGTTTATCGCGTGAATCACGGGTTTTTGCAATGATCGAAGCGTCAGGGTGGCGTAAACTGGGATCGTGTCACGATCAACGTTGCCGCGGGGAGTGTGGGATATGAGTCAACAGGCCGGGTCGCACCGCGGGTCACTGCATTGCGTTACCCCCTTGGCGCCGCAGGCCATCGCGCCCGAGACGCTCGAAGCAATCAGGTTGCTGGACCGCAAGGTGCAGTGGTTGTCCGCCTGGACCATTCACAACGCCAACAACCTGCGGGACAAGCGGGACGGCCTGAAAGTGGGCGGCCATCAGGCATCCTGTGCCTCGGTAACCCAGATCATGACGGCCCTTTATTTCAGTGTGCTGCGGCCGGAGGACCGGGTTGCGGTCAAGCCCCACGCCAGTCCGGTATTTCATGCCATTCAGTATCTTCTGGGCAACCAGAGTCGGGACCAGCTTGAGAATTTCCGGGCTTTCGGCGGGGCCCAGTCCTACCCGTCGCGCACCAAGGACAAGGATGACGTGGACTTTTCCACCGGGTCGGTGGGGCTTGGCGTGGCCATGACAGCCTTTGCGTCGCTGACCCAGGATTACCTTCTGGCCAAGGGCTGGCTGGACGAGGCCAGAACCGGGCGGATGATTGCGCTTCTCGGTGATGCCGAACTGGACGAAGGCAACATCTATGAGGCGTTGATCGAGGGGACCAAGCACGATCTGCGCAATTGCTGGTGGATCATCGACTACAACCGCCAGAGTCTGGATTCGGTCACGAGCGACCGCATGTTCAGTCGTTTTCAGGACATCTTCGAGACCGCGGGTTGGCAGGTCACAACCCTCAAATACGGCAAGCAGCAGCTCGCTGCCTTCGAAAAGCCGGGTGGGGCGGCGCTCAGGGAATGGATCGACAATTGCCCGAACTCCCTGTTCTCGGCGCTGACTTTCAAGGGTGGCCAGGCGTGGCGCGATCGCCTGACGAAGGATATCGGATCACGGCGCGGGGTAAAAGCGCTTCTCGACTCTTATGACGACGATCAACTGCATGCCCTGATGACCAATCTGGCGGGCCATGATCTGGAGGTGCTTCTGGACGCCTTCCACGGAATCACCAGCGAGCGGCCCCAGTGCATCATCGCCTACACCATCAAGGGTCACAATCTGCCGTTTCAGGGGCACAAGGACAATCACGCCGGCATTATGAACGATGCGCAGATGGCGGCTTTCCGGACCGCCATGGGCGTTGCCGAAGGCCGGGAGTGGGAACCTTTTGCCGGCATCGACCAAGCGGCCGAGCGACTGCAGGCATTTCTCGACAAGGTACCCTTTGCGGCGCGTCGCGATCGGCGCTACCGATCGGCACGCTTCGAGGTTCCCGGGCGCGACCAGTTCCCCGCGCCCAAGGCCGAGGAAGCGGCAACCCAGGTCGCTTTCGGCAAGATCATGAATGACCTTGCCCGAATGCAAGGCGATTTCGTCGATCGTATCGTCACCACTTCGCCGGATGTAACCGTTTCCACCAATCTCGGTGGCTGGGTCAACCAGCGCGGGATCTTCAACCGTCAGGCGCGAGATGATGTGTTCAAGGCGGAAAATGTGTTGTCGGCACAACGCTGGGCCATGTCGGCCCAGGGTCAGCACCTGGAGCTTGGGATTGCTGAGAACAACCTGTTTCTGGCGCTCGCCGCGCTCGGCCTCTCCGCGTCTCTGTTTGGCGAACGCCTGCTGCCGGTGGCCACTCTCTATGACCCGTTCATCGCCCGCGGTCTCGATGCGCTGAATTACGCCTGTTATCAGGATGCGCGATTCATGCTGGTGGGGACGCCGTCCGGCATTACGCTAGCGCCCGAAGGCGGCGCCCACCAGTCGATCAGCACACCCCTCATCGGCATGGGGCAGGACAAGCTCACCTATTTTGAGCCGGCCTATGTGGACGAACTGGCTGAAATCATGCGTTGGGGGTTTGCCCATATGCAGGCCGAGGATGGTGGCTCGGTCTATTTGCGCCTGTCCACCCGCCAGATTCCGCAGGCCCGCCGCGACAACGACGACTGGCGCACGGGCACGCTCAACGGTGCTTACTGGCAGGTAAAGCCCGAACCAGGAGCGGAAATCGCCATCGCCTACACCGGTGTGGTCGCGCCCGAGGCATGGCAGGCGTTCGAGGCCCTGCGCGAGGATGTTCCGGGTGCGGGTCTGCTGGCGGTGCCCTCTCCCGACGTTGCGCATCGCGACTGGAAGGCGGCGCTGGATGATCAGGCGATCAGCGGACAACGCAATCGCGCGCCGATCGAGGAGCTGCTTGGTCTTCTCGGACCGCAGGCGTCCCTCGTGACGGTGATCGACGGTTCGCCGCATGCGCTCTCGTGGCTGGGTGGGGTGCGTGGCCATCGGGTGGTTCCCATTGGTGTGGACCGGTTTGGGCAGTCCGGTGACGTTCCGGCGCTCTACGAGGCCTACAGGCTCAACGCCGACGCCATTCTTGACGCCTGTGCGGTGGCCCTGCTGCGGCGTTGACATCGACGTCTGGACCCCGGCAATCTGGCTGCACTATCAACACCTGTAAAACGGGCAGGAGAGTGTGGTGAAGCCCAGGGCGCCGAGGAGGCTATCCAGAGCCAACAACATTGCCGACCTGAGGGCGGTTGCGAAAAGACGTCTGCCCGCGCCGATCTTTCATTATCTGGATGGCGGCGCGGACGATGAAATATCACTTGGCCGGAACACATTGGCCTTCAACGATTACGAGTTCCTGCCGCGCTACCTGCGCAACATCGAGTCCATTGACCTGAAGACCCGTATTCTCGGTGTTGATGTGGATCTGCCGTTTTTCCTGTCGCCCACTGGCATGTCACGCCTGTTTCATCATCACAAGGAACTGGGCGTTGCCCGTGCAGCATCCAGATTCGGGACGCTCTATAGCTTGTCCACGGTCGGCACCACCTCCATCGAGGATATCGCGGCAGCGATCCCGACACCGAAGATGTTCCAGATCTACATTTTCAAGGATCGGGCGCTGACGCGGGAATTCGTGGCGCGCTGCAAGGCCGCGGGTTTTGACGCCATGTGCCTGACCGTGGATACGCCCGTAGCCGGCAATCGGGAACGCGACAAGGTGACCGGCATGCTCCTGCCTCCCAAATTCGGGCTTCGCAGCCTGTGGAGCTTCGTGGCCCATCCCCGGTGGTCGCTCCACTATCTCCGCGATCCGGATTTTCGTATGGCCAATGTCGCTCACCGGGTCGATGCGCTGGCCGGCGGCGCCATGGGCCTGATCGACTATATCAACAGCCAGTTCGATCGCACGGTCACCTGGGATGACGTGGCCTGGATCATCGAAGAATGGGGCGGTCCCTTCGCCATAAAGGGCCTGCAGAGCGCCGACGACGCCCGGCGTGCACTGGATGCAGGCGCCACCGCCGTGATGATATCAAATCACGGTGGCCGACAACTTGACACCACGCCGGCGCCGGTGGACTGCCTGGCGTCCATGCGTGATGCGGTGGGTGACAAACTGGAACTGATCGTTGATGGCGGAATTCGCCGCGGCAGCCATGTGGTCAAGGCACTGGCGCTCGGCGCTGACGCCTGTTCCATCGGCCGGCCGTATCTGTTTGGTCTTGCCGCCGGCGGGCAGGCGGGCGTGGAACGTGCTCTTGCGATCCTCAAGGCCGAGGTCGAACGGACCATGGCCCTGCTTGGGGTAACTTCGGCGCAAGATCTGGGCGCGGATGTTGTCAAAACCCGCCGCCTTTTGTTGGATCATTTGAAATAGAGATTTCCTGTAGCAACTCAAGATAGCATCTATATCTCAAGCAAATCAGACAATAATTACCACAAGGTGTCGATTAATTTTACAGAGTCACATGCTCCATTGTCGGATGCGTGTCTGTTAATTGAACGTTCTCAATAACTTCTCTTTTGTGGCACGGGACTTGCTCATCCCCCTTCGTGGCAGAGTCTTTAAAGGCCGTTGAATTCTGTATGGTTCAGGCGCAAGCGAGTCCGATCAGCTATATCGCCCGCCGGAAAGAACACGGTCTGAAGAGGGCAAAGCTGGTCATATGACGAGGAGGTTGAACATGACGACATCCAGACGATTTTTATCCGGTTTGCTGACCGGCGCGGCCGTGGGCGCCGCAATGATTGTGAGCACGATGACCGTATCCGAGGCCGCCGTTGTGCGCGTTTCGGAAGGTGACTTTGTTGCCGGGTCGGGTCTGATTACCTTTAGTGAGTTTTCCGTGGGTACCGTCAATCCCACCTACACCCCAGGAGACTATGGGGGGGGCGCGGGCAGTCCCACGGTAACGTTTGATGGTTTCTTTATGGGTCAATCGTTGAGCGCGAATCCCGGCGTTGACTGCCCCGGTGCGGCGGCGTCGGCCTGCGTTGTGGGCAGTCCGACAAATCCACTGACCCTGGACGCTGCGGCGCCCGACACATTCATTACCACAGATGGTGCAAACCCCACCTCTCCCGTACTGTCCGGTACGCCCAGGTTCAATGGTCCGATCGCCGTTCTGTTCGACGTGGATCTGGCCGGTGTCGGGTTTGACGGCGGTTTCTTTGATGCGGCGGGAAGCACGGGGATCACGGCGTTCGCGCGTGATGGTTCAATTCTGGGTACGGTCGTGAATGTCGGCACCGGAATCGAGTTCCTTGGGCTTGTGACCGATGATGGTTCCGAACAGATTGCCGGTGTGTTCCTGGATCTGGTCGGTTCGGAACCGGCGGGCTTTGCCATTGACAACCTGCGGTTCGGTCGCCGTGGAGAGGTGGTCGTCCCGGGCGGCGGCGACATTCCGGCGCCCGCTGCGCTTGGTCTTCTGGGCTTCGGCATAGCGGCTCTGGGTGCGCTCGGGCGGCGGAGGAAGGCCTGAGCGCTTTCTTTCGGCCCAAAAGAACGAATACTCCGTCTGTCGTTGTCGGCAGGCGGAGTTTCTTTTTGTCTCGAACGTTCATCTAATGATTGTCACCGATTTGATGACCGCGAAGACCTTTTTTCCGACCTCCAGGGCGAGCCGGTCCAGTGACTGGCGCGTGATACGGGCCACCAGTCTGGCCCCCCCGCAGGAAAGTTGAACGTCGGCATAGGTCTCGGGGTCGACGCGCAGGTCGGTTATTGTCGCTGCCAGCACATTGTTGGCGCTGATCGCGTCGGGCCTGGACAGAGCGATGACGATGTCCTGGGCCCGTACACGTACCCTCACTAGGGCCCCGGTTTCAGCGTCCACCCGGGGCACGGTCAGGGTGCCACCATCGAAATGCAGCCGGGTCAGGCCGTAGCCATCGTCATGGGCCACGATCCGGGCGTCGATCACGGTGCCCGCCTCGAACCGCCCGGTCAGGGGAAACAGGTCGAGACGCGTGAACACCTCGCTGACCGGTCCCGAGGCAACGATCCGGCCATTATCGATGATCTGCACCTGGTCGGCGAGGCGCGCCACTTCATCAATATCGTGACTGACGTAGAGCATCGGAATTCCGTAGCGGTCGCGCAAACGGGCCAGATAAGGCAGAATCTCGTCCCGTCGCTTGCGATCAAGGCCGGCAAGCGGCTCGTCCAGAAGCAGAATGTCGGGGCTTTTGAGGAGCGCCCGCCCGATGGCTACCCGCTGGCGCTCACCACCGGACAACGAGACCGGACGGCGGTCGAGCAATGATTCGAGACCAAGCAGGGCCACCAGGTCGCGGATGTCTTTGTCGCTGGCGCGTCGCGCTGCGCGACGCCAGCCATAGAGGAGATTGCGACGCACGCTCAGGTGGGGGAACAGCCGGGCATCCTGAAACACATAGCCCACATTACGCCGGCGCGGCGGGATGTACACTTTGGCTTCGGAATCGAACACGGTCGCGCCATTGATCTCTATCCGGCCCCGGTGGGGGCGGACCAAACCGGCCACGGCGTTGATCACCGTGGACTTTCCGGCGCCTGATGGCCCGAAAAGCGCCGTTATCCCGGGATGATCGAGCGCGAACGAGAGGTCGAGCAGAAACGACCCGAGGCGGTGGCGCATGGTGACCCGTACCGTCATCGCCCAACCATGCGTTTGACCCGGCGGCTAGCCAGTTCCGAGAGGATCAGACCGGCGAAGGCCAGCGCGATCGACAACGCTGCCAGCCGCGCCGCCATGGCTTCGCCTCCCGGCGATTGAATCGCTGTGTATATAGCCAGTGGCAGGGTTCGCGTTTCTCCAGGAATGTTGGAGACGAAGGTGATGATCGCGCCAAATTCGCCCAGACTTGCGGCAAAGGCGGTGATGGCACCGGCGATAACGCCGGGCAGGGCTAGCGGCAGGGTGAGCGAGAATAGCCGGTCGATGGGGCCGGCCCCGAGTGTTTCGGCCGCGTCGCGCAAACCCGGGTCCACCGCTTCAAGCGACAACCGGATCGCTCGAACCTGCAACGGGAATGTGACAATGGCCGAGGCGAGCGCCGCCCCGGTCCAGCTGAAGACGAACCGGATGCCAAAGGTGTCATACAGCCAGCCCCCAAGCGGAGCGCGGGTCCCTAAGGTCACAAGCAGAATGTATCCCACCACCACCGGGGGCATGACCAGCGGCAGGTGGACGATGCCATTGACTATGGTTTTTCCGGGAAAACGCCCGTGGGCCAAAGCCAGGGCGACGAGGACTGCGGGCGGGAGCGCCATTGCCACCGCCACACCGGCCACGCGCAGGCTCAGCAACAGGGCCGTGACCTCGGCTTCCGAAAGAATCATTGCGTGGTCTCCGCTATTTCGAATCCGAACTGCGTGAACAGGGCGCTTGCCCGGGGGCTGGTCAGACAGGCGAACACCGCGACGACCCCAGGGGTGCGCTGCCCGGCCACCATGGCAAAGGGATAGCGGATTGGCGCGTGGCTGGCCGCAGGAAAGGTTCCGATGACCCGGACGGCATCGCTGATGCGGGCATCGGTGGCGTAGACGATACCAAGGGCGGCTTCGCCACGAGCCACCAGTGCCAGGGCGGCGCGCACATTGTCGGCGCGGGCAAGACGGTGCTTCACGCTGTCCCAGAATCCGAGCGCCACGAGCGCCTGCCGCGCGTATAGCCCGGATGGGACATGATCGGGATCGCCCACGGCAAGCCAGCCCGCCGGCCCCAGCATGCCGGCAAGATCTAATCGCCTGTTAATGGTCGCCTGACGCTGCCGGCGGGCCGCCGGCACGATCAGTACCAGCCGATTGGCGAGGCGGGCCGTTCGGCTTGCCCGGTCGATGAGGCCGCGTGCGTCCAGATAATCCATCCAGCGCTGGTCGGCCGCCACATAGATCTGTGCCGGCGCGCCGGCCTCAATTTGACGAGCCAGGGTCGACGACGCGGCGAAGGAATACCGCACGGCAATGCCCGTGTCGGCCTGACAGATCATACCGGCAGCCTCCATGGCATCGGTCAGGCTGGCGGCGGCAAACACGGTCACCGGTTCGCCTTCTGCAATCAAGGCGCCAGGTGTGAAAAGCAGCCATCCGAGGATAGCCAGCCGCGCCACAGAATGGGTCTTCGCACGACGGATCATCATAGCTCCATGGGACCCGGAACCGTCGGGCCGGTCAACGAAAAAACGTAAGCCGATCAAGGGGATTGCGAGCCAACCGGATTGCGGGTCCCGGTACATCGCAATTGCGTCGCCTGTGTCCGTTGTGTGTTCAATTCAGAACGTCTGGTTGGCATTTCTCACTATCTGACACTTGGAGAGGTTCGATGGCAAGTGGTGGTCGGCTTGCGCTTGCAGGGTGTGCGCGGTCTGTCAGAATGCTGTCGGGAGCCAGTTAGGGCAATGGACAAAGGGGCAGGCATGGTGCGTTGGGTCAACCGCTGTATGTGCGCGCTTGCGCTGGTTTTTCTATCCACGCTTGCCAGTGCGCGGGACCTGCCGCCAGAGGTGCGGGCCGCTTTCTTGCTGGACCATGACTGGTCCTCTCCGCTACCTCCGGGTACCGTCATCACGGCGCAGAATCTGGCGTTGGCCGAGAGCTATCTTGACCCGATACTGGCCGCGCGTGTTCGCGCCGGCGACGTGACGATTACCGTAGCCGCGCCGGTACCGTTCGTACCGCATGAAAATTACATTGCGGCCACCGCAGCCCATCTTGGTGAGCCTAGCCTCGGCAACGCGGTGGGTATTCTGAACAACTATGTGGCCGGGTTGCCCTTTGCCGAGCCCCTGACAGCGGATGACCCGCGGGCCGGCGAAAAGCTGGCCTGGAATATTCGGCATGCTTGGGGCGGTGGCAGCGGGCGCGTCGATCCGATGATCTGGCGCTACATCGATATGTCGTCGGGCAAGGTGGAGCGGACCCTGAAAATGGAAGCCGCGAGCCTGTTGTTCAAGCATCGCCTGATGGACCAGCGCGGTACCGAGCTCGATGCCGGGCCACAGGAGGTGTTCCGGGGTCTCTACCTTCGCGTCGACGAGCCGTATGACATTCGCAACACGCAGCTTCTGGTGCATCGCCTGTCCGACGATCATGCCCGCGAGCGAAGCTGGATGTATCTGTCGTCCCAGCGGCGCGTGCGGCGGCTGGGCACCGGCCAGACCACGGATGCCTTTCTCGGCTCCGACATCATGATTGAGGATTTCCTGGGCTACAATGGCCGGATCGTTGACATGGAATGGCGCTATCTGGGGCGCCGCGATGTCCTTCTGCCATTCTTTGTCGGCAGGCGTGGCGGGGAAGCCCCGGGGTTTGCCGGGGCAGGTGGGTGCTTTCCCGATGTGAGCTGGCAGGTGCGTCCGGCCTATGTTCTCGAGGCGGTACCGCGCAATGCCGGTCATCCGTTGTCGAAGCGCCTGTTCTATGTGGACGTCCAGACCTCCACCATCGCCCTGGGACAGATCTACGACCGATCCGGCAAGTTATGGAAGCTGGCGCTTGGTGCCTTCGCCCATCCCGACCATCACCTGCCGGCGAACCGGGGCACCGGCGTTCCCATCTTTGCTGCGGTTTCCATGATCGACCTGCAGGCGCGTCACTGCACCACCATTACGCCCACCTCCATCGTCGGCGGGGATGTGTCGCCGCGCACCTTTACGGTCAACCATCTGCGCGCCCGGGGGCGGTAGCGCCCGATACCTGTCGGCCTTGACGCGCGCCACCGCCGCCAGCGCCGGCTCAGAAATGCGGGCTTAGCAGGCGGCGCTGGTAGGCAATGCTGATGGCGTGCGCCCGGTTGGTGGCGCCCAGCTTGCGGATAGCGTTCTTGATGTGAAACCGGGTCGTTGCCGGGGACCGGAACAGGATCCTGCTCACCTGCTCGTCGGTGTTGCCCATGGATACCCAGTGCAGGCACTCTTTTTCGCGCGGGGTCAGGGGGTCGAAATCGGGTATCTCGCGATCCCGCTTGACCCATCCATCCAGAGCATCAATGAAATGGTGCGCGATCAGAAACAGGTCGCTCCGGTGCACCCGGAACAACGATTCCACGTCGGTGGTGATATCGTGATGGGTGAATGTGACATGGCCGATGCGGCCGCAGGTTCGATAGATGGGAATAGTGATCCCGACCCCGACCTGTTTACGCAGGGCTTGCATGGCGTGCCGGGGCATGCCGTTCAAGAGCTGGCCTTTCCAGGTGGTGCCGCTGTCGTTGGTGCGCCAGTGAAAGGGGCGATGTTCGAACCTGCAATAGTTGGTGAACGGGTCATAGCGATTGAGACCCTGTGCCCGGAATTCGGTGACCCAGTCTTCCGGCCATCCCATCAGGACGGCGAGGGGGCGGTCGCGGTAGAGCGGGGGGTCCCAGTCGTCCACGTCAAGGGTAGCGGCAGGCAAAGGCAGGCCGACCCTTTCGCCCACCTCGCGGAGTAGTGCAATGCCGTCCATCAGGCCGCTTGCGGTTTCCAGTTTGTCGAGGAACCAGTCAGAGATTCTTTCCATCGCGGTCGTCCTTGAGGGGGGCCGCCCGCGCCCGTGATGACTTTCGCGGACCACGGGCGGCCTTGCCTATTCACAGGAGGTGCCGATCAGTATTCGAATGACACCTCAAGTCCCCAGGTCCGCGGCGTGCCGCCGAACGCCTGGAAGTTGAAGATCCGGCTGTAGACATCGGCATATTCGGTCTTGGTCAGATTCTTGCCAAACACCGCGACGCGCCAGTTTTCGGTCTGGTAGGTCAGACTCATATCGAGGAGGCCGTAGGAATCCTGCTTCAGATTGGGCACGTTGCGAATGTCCGTGAAGAATTCGTCCTTCCAGGTGTAGGCGACCCTGTAAAACAGATCGCCAGCCAGGGTCTTGATCGGGAAGGTGTAGGTGCCAGCCACGTGGAAATTGAACTCTGGCACCCGGTCGAATTTCAGTTCTTTGGCGGCTGCGTTGTCTTCCGGTGTAATCTGGCCGTCACCGTCAACATCAAGTCCCAGAAACTCGTCGAATGAGGCGTCTGTCCAGCCGCCACTGGCTTCAAGCACCAGATCCGGATGAGGGATCGCAGTGACCTCAAGCTCGGCACCGAGGATCGTGGCGGAACCGGCGTTTGCCAGGTCCTGCACCAGGCCGCCCCCGAACGGCCGCTGGAAGGGCCGCTGGATATCCTTGAAATCCGACCAGAAAGCCGCGGCGTTGACCCGCAGACGGCCTTCCAGGAACGTACCTTTCATGCCAACCTCTATCTGATCGACCTTTTCGGGGTCGGCCGGTCCAACCGCTGCCGGATTGGCGGTACGTCCGTTGTAGTTGCCGCTTCGGAAACCCCGGGTCCATTTGGCATAGGCCAGAAAGTCGTCATGCGGCTGGTAGTCGACGCCGATGGTCGGAGAGAAGTTGTTCCAGCTTTCCTCGAGCGGTGTCACCGTGGTGGCGCAACCCGTGAATCCGGGGCCGGCGCAGGTGGTGATCGGGATCAGGTCCAGTTCCTTCTTTTCATGGGTATAGCGCCCCCCCGCCGAGATGGTCCAGGCTTCGTTCAGGTGGTAGTTGCCATGGATGAATCCGGCGATGCTTTCGGTTCTCTGGGTGAAGTCGCCTTGCTGGAACAGGAAATCCTCATGCGCCCGGCCGGCGGCAACGCCGGTCAACTGGCGGCGTTCGATGATCCGCATCTTCATGTTGAAGTAATAGGCCCCCGCCACGAAGTCGAAATTGTCGGAAACGGTGGACGCATACCGCAGTTCCTGACTGAACTGGTTGCTGCTCTCCTCGTTGTTGGGGAAATGGATCAGGGTGAACGGGGTCTCGTCAACGTCAAGATCGGTATCGAACGTGGGCACGTCACGGTACGCCGTGATTGAGGTGACGGTGCCTGGGCCAACGTTCCAGTTGACTTCGCCGATCAGGTACCATTGGTCGGTCTTGTTGCGCCCCGGCAGGTTGTGGTTGGCTTCGAAAAAGTCCTCGTCGGGGAAGTAGCCGAACTGGGTCTGGGCCAGCGTCAGCGTGCCGTCTTCGGGGATAAAGGCTCCGCCCGCGCCTGACCCTCCGCGTGACCGCAGATATTGGCCGAGCAGCGTGATCTCCAGATCCTGACTGGGCGTGAACACGATGGTTGGCTTGACCATGATGAACTCGGTTTCCGGGATGTCCACGGTGGAGTTCTGGGGTTGCAGACCCGACGGGTTCGATGGCGCCGGGACGAAGGTGCCGGCGTTGTTGTCCTCGAAATAGCCGTCCTGGTTGCGTGACAGAATGGCGATCTTGGCTGCCACCTTGTCCTCAACCAAAGGCCCCTCCACGCTCAGGCTGGCATCGAACCGGTCGTACTTTCCGACCGTCACCTTGCCGCGCACCCCGAATTCTCCGGTCGGACGGCGGGTGCGGAAGGAAACCGCACCACCGGTGGTGTTGCGCCCGAACAGAATGCCCTGGGGGCCACGCAGAATTTCTACCGACTCAAGGTCGAAGGTTTCGAGAATGGTGGCGCCCTGGAAGCCAAACACCATGCCATCCATGAGCACATTGACCGCCGGGTCGATGGAACGCGTGCTGTTGTTGACGCCAATGCCGCGAATGGTGAAGTTGGCGAACCCCGGGAAGGTGCTGACCGGCTGCAGTTCCACGTTCGGCGCCAGCCGTCCGATTTCGGTGATGTCCACCGAGAAGGTGTTTTCGATCTTGCCTGGCCCGATGGCCGTGATCGCATTGGGAACGCCTTGTGCGGACTCGCCGACGCCACGCTTGGTTGAATAGACGACGACCTCTTCGATCAGTCGGCCGCTGGTGGTTGTCGGCGCCGCGGTCTGGGCTAGCGCCGGTGTTATGGCGAGAGGGGCGACGATCGCCGAAACGGAAACGTTTCGAAGAATCGATGCCCCAAGGCGGTGTTGCAGTGTGTTGGACCGTGTCATGGCAAATTCTCCCTGTTCATATAGTGCGCGTTCAGATGCGTGGTACGCTCTGCTGAGCCACTGTCAGGACAGTTGGTGGATCGATCGAAAAGGGACCTGTCAGCACATGCGGCACATGAATGCTGGTGCCGCCATGGCATGTCTGGGCATTGCATTTCCCTTGCCTCTCTTCTTGTGCCGCTTGGGGCCTCTCCCGCCCCTTTTGGCGTGCGTCCGATGTTCTTTTTCTTTCGGCCACTCCCGACGGCCGGATCTGTCAACCGGCACGGCATGATACAGCCGCCGCTCCCAGCACGTTTAATATCAATACTAATAATATCGAAAGCAATATAAATTTGCGACCGGAGTCAATTAACGACGGATCTGTTGCCAGATAGCAACAGATTATGGGGTGGTGGGCGAATCGAGCTGGTCACCCTTTTGCGTCCTGTTCAGGGGGTAATGCCGGGCTCGGCAGGCGGTGTCAGGACCGGGAATCGTCGGGATATTCGAGGGCTGCGGGGTCGAATTGCTTGAGGCGGGCGTACATGCCGCTCAGGTGGCGTTCGAGCACGTCAAGGTCGGTCGCAGGAATCTTGTCCACCAGAGCGTCATAGATCACCGCGCTCAGTGCGTTACATTCGCTGGCGACTCGTTCTCCATCCTTGCTCAGGTTCACGGTGACGGAACGATTGTCATCAGCGCGCCGGTTGCGTTCGATGAGTCCCTGCGTTTCAAGCCGGCGCAGTTGGTGCGAAATGGTCGATTGGGGCAGCGCCATCAGGTCCACCAGCTCGCCGACGCGCATTTCCCGTTTTTCGAGCAACGCCACGAGAATGCGCGAACTGAACAGGTCCAGTTTGTATCGGGCGAAGAAAGGATTGCAGAGCCGGGCAAGTTGTGCGTTGACGCGATGGATCAGAAAGGAGACGCGGTTTTCGATGGGCGGTAGCGCCTTAATGTCCTTGCTCGTCTTGTCCATGAAGCCGCGTTCCATTAATGGCCTGGCCCCACAGCCTAGCTCCAAGTCCGAAAAGTTTCGACATTTTTTTGCGGCATTTCAACTTATGCGGTATTTCAGCACACCGGCCAACGGGCTTTGATTGTGCAGAACAGGGTGACTATTGTCTCAACACCTGTTGGGGGTGCAGGGTCCAGCGCGCGGCGCTCATGGCTGCCCCGTTCGCGTATCGCCGCCACATCGCAGGGGTCTCGAACGAGAGGCCGATCCCCAATTTGTCCGGATTTTGCCGGGTCGTCCGCCCCTGTGCCGGCCGGTTGTGCCGTGCGCCATTACCCTGCTGGCAAATATGGTCGCGGGCGGACGGGAGTCACGAATGGCCGTCGTCACCCGTCTTCAGATGGGGCTGAAAGAGGGAGAGCACCAACGCGAAGCCGTCGTCGATCCGATGGCTGGTAATCGCTTCTCCGCCAGCCTCCAGGAAGGCCAGCCAATTGTCGCAGACGATCCAGCTCAGGGTAACCAGGCCATTGACGGTGACCGGCGGGTCGGGCCGAGCCATCAGGCCGTGGCTGATGAGTTCTTCGAAGAACTGTTCCAGTTCCGCCAGTCTTCGTTGCCGGTGGGCGTGGTAGCGCCGGCGCAGTACAGAGTCGCGAAGGATCAGTGCGGTCAGTTCCCGAAACAGAAAGCGGTACTGCCATACCTGTCCCGCATAGCGTTCGAACATAATGCGCAGATGCGCCAGTGTGGGTGTTTCAAGATCCCGGGCGCCGGCTTCTTCCATTTCTCGGGCCATGCGATCGAATATGGCGGCGACAAGCGTTTCCTTGGTGGGAAAGTGATAGTGAAGATTGCCACGGCTGACTCCGGCGGCTTCGGCGATGCGATTGACGGAAATCGCCTTGACGCCGTTCTCGTTGAACAGGGTGATGGCTGTGTCCAGAATGCGGGCTTGAGTTTCGCCGGTGGCCATGACCTTCGGATCCTAGGGCGCACGCCCTAAAGATTTGCTATGCTATGCTGCGGTTCTGGGTATCCTCTTTGCGCGACACAGGCAAGTTTGGAGGCGGGCATGAGTGAGCCGGTCATCGCCAACCGCAAACCCTATTATCAGGAATTGAAGCAGGGGCGGCGCTACTATTGGTGCAGTTGCGGCCACTCGACGCGTCAGCCCTTTTGTGATGGCTCCCACAAGGGAACCGGTTTCGAGCCGGTCGAGTATGTGGCGCGCGAGGCGGGCGAGGAGGTTCTGTTCTGTGGATGCAAGCATACCAAGGACCGGCCGTTCTGCGACGGGACTCACAACAATCTGCCCGGCGGGTATGCCGAGGACGATCCCAACAGCCCTGAGAATCGGGCGATCCCCGTTGTGCCGACGCAGGAAGGGCCAACTGCGATGCTGGATGGTGGTTGCTATGTGTTTTCCCTCGACAAGGCCGAGTACAAGACCAAAGGCAACTTTCGCTATTGCAGAGTGATTTCGGAGGCCCAGGGTGCCCGGTATCAGTCGCTGTTTTATGGCGAAATCGATGCGGGCGCATCGCCCATCATGGGATTTGGCGACCGCCATGTGATCCTGTTCCTCGCTCAGGGGACGGGTACCGTCACCATATCGGGGAGGGAGATTTCAGCGGGCACGGGCGACGGTGTTTACGTGCGCCCGGGCGAGGCTTTCCAGGTGACACCATCCGGCGATGCGCCGGTCAGGCTGTTTATATCTGCCTGTCCCGCGGCTGGGGAGCCCGAATGGCGCGAAACCATGCCCGACAAATTTGATGCGGCAATACCCCGTCGGGTTGTTGGGATTGATCCAGCCCGGCGCCAGGCGATGGCGGCGCGGTACTTTCAGATGCTGGTGGACAAATCCATCGGATCGGACGTGGTGACCCAGTTCATTGGTCATATTCCGAAGTCGAAGGCCGAACCCCATCGCCATCTCTATGAGGAAGCGCTGATCATCCTGTCCGGTGAGGGCATGATGTGGACCGAGACCCGCAAGGCCCCGGTCAAGGGCGGAGATGTGATCTTTCTGCCGCGCAAACAGCTCCACTCCCTGGAAGCAACCGCCGAAGCAGGAATGGATGTTGTTGGGGTGATCTATCCCGGCGACAATCCGAGCATCAATTACTGAGCGTTCGGGGCGCGGCACCAATGTGGTGCCGCGTCGCGATTCGGGAGCGTTTTGGCCACTGCGGAGAGAGGATTCAACATGCCCGCAGGAAAATGCTTGCAATTCTCGGTATCCAGAAATATCCTTTTTCATATAAAAACCAATGTGCATATTCCTCTGGAGGAAACGTAATCGCCAAATAGAGAGTCGAATTGGACTGGGCAGTGCAATACAGCCGGCCCAAATCGCTGCAGAAGGGCTACGAGTCGCGCTGCGGTCTGTTGGAAGGTGTGGGTGCAGAGCGCGGGTGACCGTAAAGGCAGCGTTGCAGACCACCGGTTCCGGGGCTCTGGTGCCACAAGTCCAGCCGATCGTTCGATCACAGACTGCGACCGTTTTGGCGGCAATTGGCCTGGCGCGGGAAGGCGGCTGGCCTAGCAAGGTGTGCCGGCCAAGAGTCCTTCCCCGGACCGTCAACTGAATGGGGCAAATGGAGAGAAATTGCGGGCAACCACATGCGCCAACCACAGGAACGATAATTTTCTTTGAGAATCGATGTCTTGCAGGGAGAACCACATATGATACGAAAATCTGTCAATACTTCGCTCGCCGGAGCGTTTCTTGTCACGACCGCGATATGCGCGCCGCAAGTGGCCGCTGCCCAGCAGGAGGCGGCACCGTTCCTTGAGGAAATCGTTGTGACTGCTACCAAACGCGGCGCCCAGGCGCTGCAGAACGTGCCGGTTACGGTGCAGGCGCTGACGGGGGATCTCATCAGCCGTGTCGGAGCGGTGGAATTTACCGATGTTGCCGGTAAAATTCCCGGTCTTGCCTTTCAGGATCAGGGACCCGGGGACCGCAAGTACGTTATTCGCGGCGTGAATTCGCGCGGGACGGCGACGACCGGGGTGTATTTTGGCGAAGCGGTAATCACCGGACGCAACAAGCAGGATGGTGGAGGACGCCAAGCCGACATTGAACTTCATGACCTGCAGCGTATTGAGGTGCTCAAGGGACCGCAGGGCACGCTTTTCGGCGCGAGCTCGATGTCGGGTACATTGCGGTTCATTCCCAATGACCCCGATCCTTCCGCGTTTGCCGCGCGTGCCGAAGTCGAAGCCATGACGGTTCGCCATGGGGGTGAGGGCTTTCGGGCCAATGCCATGGTCAATGCGCCCGTGGCAGAGGACAAGGCGGCGATTCGTGCCGTGGCCTGGATAACCCGCGAAGATGGTTGGGTCGACAATGTCCGGCTGGGGCTTGACGACATCAATGACAACGAGGTGACGGGCGGCCGCCTTATGACCAAATTCGAACTGACTGAAGGGTTCTCGGTGACCGCAATGGCACTATACCAGAAACGGGAGGTCGACGGCAGTTCGCGGATCAACATTGACAGGCTGCAGCCTGGTTTCGAGGCCAATCTGAACACGTTCGGATTCGGTGCACTGCCCGTGGGCGAACTCGAAAATCAGGAGTTCACCATAAATAACTGGGATGAGGAAATGCAGCTCTACAGCCTGGTCGCTGAATGGGATACGGGTTGGGGAACATTTCTTGCCACTACCAACTATTTTGATCGCGAAATCGAGTATCGGTTCGATTCTACACCAATTCTGCTGTTCTTTGGCGCTCCGGCCGCGGCGGTGACATTCGAACCCCAAAGTCGTGACGTCTGGTCCAACGAAATTCGCTTCAGCTCTGATTTCGATGGCCCGCTCAACTTCGTTGTTGGCGGATTCTTGAGCCGTGAGGACAAGGATTTCGAAGTTCAGGTTCTGGCCACCGGCGCCGATGGTCTGCCGCTGGGACCGTTTGATACCAGCAAGGACTTTTTCCTCGACGGGCCGCCCAATGCCGCGATTTTCGGTCGTCAGAAGCTGGACGATCTCAACCAGGAAGCGCTTTTTGGCGAGGTCACCTTTGAGGCGACCGAGCGGCTAACATTTGTCGCCGGTATTCGCTACTTCACCTCGGATCTCACCTCCGATGCGATCCAGACCAAACCGTTCGTGGGCTTCCCGCCCAACAATAATACCGCATTCTCGGTTAATCAGGATGACAGCAAGACCACCTTCAAGTTCAATGCGTCCTATCAGGCAACCGAGGATGTACTAGTGTATGCCACGGCAGCCCAGGGCTTTCGTGTTGGGGGCACCAACGACAATGCGATCAACCCCGGCAATGTGGATGTTCCAGTAGGATTTGGGCCGGACGAGTTGTGGAGCTACGAACTTGGATGGAAAACCCGTTTGGCTGACAACCGGATAACCTTCAACGGTGCGATCTATGCAATTCGTTGGAAGGATATTCAGGTCGGTGACTTTTCCCCCTCCTCGCCGTTCCCCTTCGTTCAGAACGCCGGAAAGGCGTCGATCGACGGTATCGAGGTGGAAATACAGGCCCGGCCGACTGACGGGCTCGACATCTTCTTCGGAGGGTCTTACCAGGATGCGCGGCTGACTGAAGACTTCCCCTCGGGCGAGGTGCTTGGCCTCGATGGCGACAAAATACCGAACGTTCCAAAATGGCAGTTTGGCGGCAGCGTCCAGTACAGCTGGCCACTCGCCAATGCACTGGAGGCCTCTGTGAGGGGCGATATTACCTACCGGGATGATGTAAATACGTTGTTCCGCACGAATGATCCGTTCAATGTCCATCTGGACAGCTACACTCTGGTCGATGTTCAGGCCAGCGTTCAGTCCGACAGGTGGCGGTTGACCGCTTATGTGAAGAACCTTACGGACAAGCTGGCTCAGGTCGATGCCATCAACACCTCGCAAGACCCGCTGTCTTACCTGACAGTGCGTCCCCGGACCATTGGCCTGCGGGCTTCGGTAAATTTCTAGGCGAAATCCTCCCTGAAACGACGAGGCCGGCCCTTCCGGGCCGGCCTTTTTTATGTGATTGTGGGTTGGGCCCTGGGGTCCGGACCCTAGAACCACAGGTCGATCATAATGCCCAGT
>RFJA01000029.1 GCA_003695065.1 Alphaproteobacteria bacterium | reverse complement strand
TTTTATAAGCCAGGGTGCGCAGACCCCAGTTTTCTGTCTTGGCGACCTTGCCGCCATTTTCCTCGATCAGTTTCGAGAAGTCTTCGGTCAGCGCTTCGACCTGCTGGTTGGACAGGTCCTGGCGTGCAACGAAGACATGTTCGTAGTACGACATTGTCCGGTTTCTCCTTATGGCTTTTTATGAGTCATCACGCCCCAGATCTTTCAGCATCCCGGCCCATCCGGGCTTGTTTGATCTCAGCAGCGCTCGTCATAAAAACCGCACGGCTCATGGCAACGGCCCACGGCTCGCGCGGAAAGATGCACGGTTCCGAGGGGGCGGAATATACAGCAAAAGCACTTGAGCGCAAGTCCCATATGGGCCTGACCAATGCGACAGGTTGCTTGACAGGCTGGGGTGAAGCGCTATTTCTTGTCCCCGCTTTTATGCGGTCGACCTGCGCGTCGCAGCAGAGGGAGTATCAACCATGGTGTGCGCCTTCACCTTTCCGGGCCAGGGAAGCCAGTTTGTCGGCATGGGCAAGGAGCTTGCCGAAGCCTTTGCGCCGGCGCGTCACGTTTTTGAGGAAGTCGAGGAAGCGCTCAAACAGAAGCTGACCAAACTGATGTTTGAGGGGCCGGAGGCGGAGCTGACGCTGACCGAGAATACTCAGCCCGCTCTGATGGCGGTGAGCCTGGCCATTGTTCGCACTCTGGAAGAGGAATTCGATGTCACCCCGGGGCGCGCGGCCAAATTTGTTGCCGGCCATTCGCTGGGTGAATACTCGGCGCTCGCGGCGGCCGGTGCGCTGTCCATTTCTGACACGGCGCGCCTTCTCAAGCGCCGTGGTCAGGCCATGCAGCGTGCCGTGCCGGTAGGTGAAGGGGCAATGGCGGCGCTTCTTGGGCTGAACCTTGAGGATGCCGAGGCCATTGCGAAAGAAGCATCCGCGGGCGAAGTTTGCGCCGCCGCGAATGACAACGCCGACGGCCAGGTCGTTGTGAGCGGTCACAAGGCCGCGGTCGAGCGGGCCATTGAGCTTGCCAGGGAAAAGGGGGCACGTCGGGCCGTGTTGCTTCCAGTGAGCGCACCCTTTCACTGCCCGTTGATGCAGCCGGCGGCGGACGAAATGGCCGAGGCGCTCGCAGAGGTGTCGATCGAGCAGCCGGTGGTTCCCGTGGTCGCCAATGTGACGGCGTCGGCCGAGGATGATCCGGAGCGGATTCGCGCGCTCCTGGTGGATCAGGTGACCGGCATGGTGCGGTGGCGCGAAAGCGTTCTATACATGGCGGAGCAAGGCGTCGATACGCTGGTGGAGCTGGGTGCCGGCAAGGTGTTGAGCGGGCTCGTGCGCCGGATCAATCGCGATATGAAAGGGGTCTCGGTGCAGACTCCGGACGAGATGGAAGCCTTCGCCAAATCTTTGTGATACCACGAATCTCAGGTTGAATACGGGCCAAGCGGCGGAAAACAGGGGGCGATTTATGTTCGATCTTGAAGGAAAGAAAGCGCTGGTGACCGGCGCGTCCGGTGGTATTGGAAAGGCGATCGCCAGGGCGCTCCATGAGCGGGGTGCGACGGTTGCGCTTTCGGGCACCCGGGTCGAACCACTCGAAGCGCTGGCCGGCGAGCTTGGCGGACGGGCCCATGTGGTGCCTTGCAATCTCGGTGATGCGGCAGCGGTGGCTGAGCTTCCCAAACGGGCCGAAGAGGCGCTAGGGGGCGCCATAGACATTCTGGTCAACAATGCCGGCATCACCCGCGACAATCTGGCGATGCGGCTCAGGGACGAAGACTGGGACCAGGTCATGGCGATCAACCTCAAGGCAGCTTTCAAGCTGTCCCAGGCGGTATTGCGGGGCATGATGAAAGCGCGTTGGGGGCGGATTATCAACATCACCTCCATCGTTGGCGTCACCGGCAACCCGGGTCAGACCAACTATGCCGCCGCCAAGGCGGGAATGATCGGCATGTCCAAGTCACTGGCCCAGGAAGTGGCAAGCCGCAACATCACCGTCAACTGCGTCGCGCCGGGGTTCATCGCAACGCCGATGACCGATGAACTGAATGAAGACCAGAAGGCGCGCCTTGTCGGCGCGGTGCCGGCAGGTCGGCTGGGAACGCCGGAGGATGTGGCGGCGGGTGTGGTTTATCTGGCCAGCGAAGAGGCGGCATATGTTACCGGCCAGACCCTTCATATCAATGGGGGAATGGCCATGATCTAAGGGGTTCGGCGGGTGATGCGGACCTGCCGAAAACGGCATTGCCTTATCTGGTCAAAGCGTTAAAACTGTGGTACCAAACCGCACCAAATCTGGGGTTGTTTACAGATTTTCACCGGATTTCGGCCAGTTATAGTCGTCGTCATTCTGGTGGTTCAACGCCAAGAGAGGATCATTAAGGGTACAATCAATGAGCGATATTGCGGATAAAGTTAAGAAGATCGTCGTCGAGCACCTGGGCGTCGATGAAGACAAGGTGACCGAAGATGCCAAGTTTGTTGACGACCTCGGGGCGGACAGCCTTGATACCGTCGAGCTAGTGATGGCGTTTGAAGAGGAATTCGGCGTTGAGATCCCCGATGACGCGGCGGAAAAGATCAACACCGTCAAGGACGCTATCACGTACATTCAGGAAAATGCCGGCTAAGGCGGCCTGAGTGGCGCGGCTGGGTTGAAAACCTGAGGTGATGTCATGAGACGGGTCGTCGTTACCGGACTGGGACTCGTTACGCCACTGGCCTGTGGCGTAGAGGAAACGTGGAAGCGGCTGATCGCCGGGGAATCGGGGGCGGCCGAGATTACCCGTTTCGATGCGTCCGACCTGCCGGCGAAAATCGCCTGCGAAGTCAAGCGGGGCGACGGAAGCGACGGCACCTTCAATGCTGACGACTGGCTTTCGCCGAAGGAGCAACGCAAGGTCGATGATTTCATCATCTATGGCATTGCGGCTGCGGAGCAGGCGATCCAGGATTCCGGCTGGAAGGCTGAGACCGAGGAGCAGATGGAGCGCGCCGGCGTGCTCATCGGGTCTGGCATCGGCGGGCTGCCGGGTATTCAGGATGCGGCGATTGCCCTGCACGAGAACGGCCCCAAGCGGGTCAGCCCGTTCTTCGTGCCGGGCCGCCTCATCAACCTGGTTTCCGGCCATGTATCCATCCGTCATCACCTGAAGGGTCCCAATCATGCGGTGGTGACAGCCTGCGCAACGGGGGCCCATGCCATTGGCGATGCCGCTCGCCTGATCATGCTTGGGGACGCTGATGTGATGGTTGCCGGTGGTGCCGAAGCGGCGATCTGCCGTCTTGGCGTTGCCGGCTTTGCCAATGCCAAGGCGTTGTCCACGGGTTATAACGACCGGCCGACCGAAGCGTCCCGGCCCTGGGATAAGGATCGTGACGGTTTTGTTATTGGTGAGGGCGCCGGCGTGGTGGTGCTGGAAGACTATGAGCACGCCAGGAAACGCGGTGCCAGGATCTACGCCGAGATCAAAGGCTATGGGCTGTCGGGTGATGCCTATCACATCACTGCCCCCGCCGAAGATGGCAATGGTGGTTACCGGGCCATGAAAGGGGCTTTCAAGTGGGCCAAGATCGATCCGTCGGACATTGACTATATCAACGCCCACGGCACCTCGACGCCATTGGGAGACGAAATCGAGGCCGGTGCGGTCAAGCGCCTTTTCGGCAATGCGATCGAAACCGTTTCCATGTCCTCGACCAAATCTGCAATCGGGCACCTGCTCGGGGCTGCGGGCAGTACCGAGGCGATTTTCTGCATTCTTGCCATCCGTGACGGGATCGTGCCGCCAACTTTGAACCTTCACAATCCCAGTGACGGTTGCGGCGATATTGACCTCGTGCCGCTCAAGGCGAAGGAGAGAAAGGTCAGGGCTGCACTTTCCAATTCCTTCGGGTTTGGTGGCACCAACGCGTCACTCATCATGACGGCGGTCTGACCGGGGACGCTGACCGCAAGGCCAGTCGCCAAGGAGCCCATGGCCCTCAGGAAAACCGTGGCCCATTGGAAAACACTGATGATCGTGGGGATCGCGCTCGCCGCCGCGGTGGCCGGCGCGTTCTTTTACGGCTACAGCCGGTTTGCCGGGCCTGGCCCGCATGACGCGCCGGTGGTGGTGATCATCCCGGACGGGGCGAGCCTGACGGCGACGGCGCGGCGGCTTGCCGAAACCGGTGTTGTCAGCGCTGCAATTCTGTTCACATGGGGAACCCGCCTGCAAGGCGCCGATCGCGATATCCGGGCCGGCGAATACCGGATACCGGCGCACGCCAGCATGGCCGAAGTTCTGGCTATTCTACGCTCCGGCAACGTGGTGCAGCATACGATCACCATTCCCGAAGGGTTGACCAGCGCCCAGATCGTGGCGTTGGTAAACGCTGCCGACGCGCTCGTTGGTGAGGTTGCCACGATCCCGCCCGAGGGGACATTGTTGCCCGAGACATACCATTACGTTCGGGGCACCCACCGGGCCGACCTGATTGCGCGCATGCAGGCGGCCATGGAGAGTACTCTGGCCAGACTTTGGGCCGAGCGCGACAAGGAGAGGGCCCCCGAGACGCCGCAGGCGGCCCTGATCCTGGCAT
>RFJA01000028.1 GCA_003695065.1 Alphaproteobacteria bacterium | reverse complement strand
GACGGAAAGCTGGGCAACGCCGCATCGAGCGGACCGAAAGCTGCCCCCAGCGGCCGCAACGCGGAGCGCCGCCCCAACCGCCACTCGTTCAGGTCACCCATGATCAGGGTTGGCCGTGGGTCACGTGCCTGCACGGCGGCCAGTATCGCCTCCGCCTGCCGGTTTCGGCATCGCCGCAACAAGCCGAAATGGGCCGCCACCACCCGCAAGGGTCCGGCTTTCAGATCCAGATCGACGATCAGCGCGCCGCGCGGTTCGACCCCGTCCAGGCGGATCTGATGCAGATCAGCGACCTGCCCCTGCCTGAACAGGACCACATTGCCATGCCACCCATGCCCCCTGGCGGTCGGTGACAAGGGCACAGGGATCAGACCGCAGTCCTGTTCCAGCCGGACCAGATCCATGGTCCCCTCACGGTTTCCGAACCGTCGATCCACCTCCTGCAGCGCGATGATATCGGCATCGATCTCCGCGATGACACCGGCCACCCGCGCCGGATCATAACGGTTATCGACGCCGACACATTTGTGTACGTTGTAGGATGCGATGATGACGGGCGAGGCCGGGCGTTCACGCAGCCGGGCCGTGGTGCGCCGATCCTTGCGCAACGCCGAAAGGATTGCCGCCGATAGCGTCGCCACCCCGTTTCCGTCTGTTCTCTGGATCGGCATTTTGAACATGCAGCCGCTTTCCTCGACCATGGGCCCGCGCCTTCATACGTGTTCAAGGATCAATTCACAAGAGAGAACCGCCCGCCCGGCCGCAACGGATTTGTTGGCCTCTCCCATGGGGTGTACAATGACATGGGAAGTAAACGACCGAAGTGCCAGGAGGCGAAAAATGGAGCTGCACAACCAAACCGACCATATCGCGATTTTGTCGCTGATGCTTGTGGGGACGCTCATCAAGCGCCTCGACGAAGTCGGCCACCTGGACGACAAAACCGCGCGCCGCCTGCACCAACTGGTGGAAGGGGTGCGCATTCACGCCAAACATCATGGGATCACCGATCTCAACATCCTGTTCGACAATATCGAGAACACGCTGCGAATCCGGTCCGGCGGAAAGGACTAGGATCCGGACCCTAACCGCATCGCCCCCGGTGTCATCAGGGAGGACAATTCGTTGGATAGAAAATCTCTCGGCCAAACGGCACGGCGAGCCGGCAACCGGTTGCGCCGCCCGCTGACAAAAGGCGTCAGGCGGCGGACAGCGCCCGGGACGCCGCCCGGTGTCATTCTGGCCGACCCGGCCGCCACCCCTTCCAGCATCACGCTCATGGGATTCACCGCCGACCAGTACGAAGAACGCAAAAACGCGACGCCAGACGACATCGCGGAAATGCGAACCGTTCACCGGGTGGTCTGGATCGACGTGACGGGCCTCGGCGACGTCGATCTGATTCGCAAGCTCGGGGCGATGTTCGACATTCATCCCCTGGTCCTGGAGGATATCGTCAACGTCCACCAGCGCGCCAAGACGGAAGACTATGACGACAAGCTCTATATGGTGGTGCGCATGGTTCATGAACGCGACCATCTGGACAGCGAGCAGATCTCCATCATCCTTGGCGAAGGATATGTGATTACCTTTCAGGAACACGCCGGGGACTGTTTCGACCCGGTGCGTGCCCGGGTGAGACGGGAGGGTACGCGAATGCGGACCTCGGGCGCCGACTATCTGGCCTATGCGCTGATCGACGCGGTGATCGACAGCTATTTCCCGGTCCTGGAGGCGATGGGGGACCGGATCGAAGCGCTTGAGGATGACGTCGTGCGCCGCCCCGATCCGCAGGTGGTGGAAACCCTGCATGCGCTGAGGCATGATCTGCTGGCCATGCGGCGTGCCGTCTGGCCGCACCGCGAAATGATCAACACCGCACTGCGCCAGGAAAGCAGGCTGATCGCACCGACCACGGGCATCTATTTGCGTGACTGCTACGACCATGCGGTCCAGTTGATGGACATTGTCGAGACCTATCGGGAAATCGCTTCCGGACTCCTCGATGTCTATTTGTCCAGCCTGTCCAACCGGATGAACGAAATCATGAAGGTTTTAACCATCATCGCCACCATCTTTATCCCGCTCAGCTTCGTTGCCGGGGTCTACGGCATGAATTTCGACCCTGCCGCCTCGCCCTGGAACATGCCGGAGTTGCGCTGGCCCTACGGCTACCCGGTGGTGCTGGGCGCCATGGGGGCCGGGGCGCTCGCCATGCTCGTCTATTTCTGGCGCAGGGGCTGGATCGGACGCAGCCGTTAGGATTGCCCGTTTGATCTCGATCATGGAACCCGGGACAACACGCGCGGCATTCTGCACAAGTGGTCAAGTGCAGACAAAGCACAAACGAAGAGGCCCCTATGACCGAAACGGCACAACAGAGGGAAGCAACGCCCTATGAATTGCTTGGCGGAGACGAAGGCGTGAGAAAGTTGTCGAAAGCCTTTTACGCCGCCATGGACCGTCTGCCCGAAGCCAGAACAATTCGCGACATGCACAAGGACAACCTCGACGAGATCGAGGAAAAGCTCTATGAGTTTCTGTCCGGCTGGCTGGGCGGGCCGCATCATTATTTCAACAAATACGGCACCATTTGCCTGTCGAAACCCCACCGCCCCTACGCCATCGGCGAGGCCGAGCGGGACCAGTGGCTGATGTGCATGGATGTGGCGCTCGATGACATCGGCGCGCCAGGCACGGTCAAGGCGATGCTGAAAAAGCCGTTCTTCATGATCGCCAACATGATGCGCACCCGATAACCCGGGCACGCAAAGGGGCGCACCAAGCAGGCGCGCCCCTTTAGAACCAATTCAGAAAGCCGGCGCTCAGCGCGTCATGCGGCGCCGCATCGCCATGCCGAGACCGGCAAGGCCGAAGCCCAAAAGCCCCAGCGCAGCCGGTGCGGGCACCGGACCAGGAGCCCGTACCCATTCGGCGATGCCCGGAATGACGTTGGCCACGTTCCAGTCGTTCCAGCAGCCGCCACCGCCCCAGTTCAGCACAGTGCCATCTTCATTCCCGGCGTTGTTGGGCTCGCCGGCGCACCAGGCCGTGAAGCCAGGGGTTTCGCCGCTCGTCCAAACAAAAGTGCCTTCAACCGCAATATCGTTATAGCCAATCCAGTGACGGCCCGAAAAATTCGCGGCAAGCCACGCCTGTTCGGCTGCGTCGTTGACCGTTGCCAGATGCGCGCCTGGCGCAATCGCCTGGGCCGCCGCCTCGGCCGTCACCCAGTCCGCAGGGCCAACCACATCGTACCAGTGACCATTGCCCGGATTCATGATGGGCGCCGCGTGCGCAGCACCCGCCAGGGTGGCCGCAACCAAAGTCATCACCGACAGAAATTTTGACATGATCTGATCCTCGCATTGATCCCGGAACATGCCGAGCAAGAACCGGGCCAATTCTGATAAACGCTTGATTCAAAGCGAGAATCGGATTCCTGTCGTCCCGAAAACGGATAAGGTTGTAAGAAAATCCGACAATTCCCTGCAGAAATTGGAATGGCTTTGGTACCGGTCTCACCAACGCAAAGACAAAGGAAACGTGAGCTCCCGGGAAGATTGATCCGGCCCGATCGAGTCACGGGTCTTACAGGGGATGATTGCACGGCCACGGACGACCTGGTTACACTGCCCACCGCTTCGGTCACGCCGCGCCCCCTCAAACGCGACATTGACGGCCACCGTCAGCACCGTCACAATGGACCGGTTCAAGGTCTGAAAAAGCGGAACCGGCCTGAGAGGCCCCATATCATGACCAGCCGCGTTACTCTGTCCCCTGATCCGATGCAGGTGACTGTTCGGATCTTCGGTGTGACCGTCGCCCAATCCGGTCGGGCGCGCCGCCTCAACGAGGTCGGGTTGCCACCGGTTCATTACATCCCTCGCGAGGATGTGGATCTATCGCGGCTCGAAGCGTCCACCCACACCAGCCATTGTCCATTCAAGGGTGATGCCCGCTACTGGACGCTGGTGATTGGCGACAATCGCTTCGAGGACGCCGTCTGGTCCTATGAAACCCCGGTTGCCGATCTGGCACCAATTGCCGGGCATATGGCGTTCTGGAAGGACAGGATCGGGCCGGCGCTCGAATTCATCGTCAGCGAGCAGATGCGGTGATCCGAGCGCGGGCTGCCTCGAAGCCGCCTGTCGCAAATTCGACCATCCGTTCGATCACCTCGTCCCGATTGCCGATATGACAGCGGCCTTGTGATATGGGCCCAAGCCGCGGCAGGTGCGTGAAGGTATGATGCATGGCACCAAGCGCGAAATGCAGCCCCCAGCAGATCTCGTCCTCGGGCATTTCGGGCAGAGCCCGCTTGAGCGCCGGAATGAAACGCCGCAAATGCTCAACGTCTTCGTAGAACAGGGCGCGCAGTTCGGGCTCCTCTTCCATCTGGCAGCGCGCCAGAAACTGAATGAACACACCAAGTCCGCGATCCGGATCAAACTGCCAGCGCACCGGCGGCCCCAGCAAAGCCCGGAGCACCGCCGGCAACGGCAGAGCGCCAGACGGATGAGCGTCGACCACCGCCTGCAATTCTGCCATCCGCTCCCGATTGAGTGCCGTGGCGCGGCGCAGAAAGACCGCTTTCAACAATCCGGCTTTGGAACCAAAGTAGTAATTGACCGCCGCCAGATTGACATCCGCCTCCGCGGTGATATCGCGCACCGAGACACCCGCAAAACCGCGACTGGCAAAAAGGCGCTCGGCCACATTTAGGATCCGGTCACGGGCTTCTTCCGCCTTGCGCCGCTGCGCTCCCTCTGCCGAATTCATATTTTCAAACCTTTGTTTCATACATCGTTCGATCCCACAGGATGCGTCGAGCGAACTTGAAAAACAATTCAAAAATTCTGGCGCGCCTGTTATAACGGCGCGGCATTCACGATCGTGCGTTATTTCGGCGGTTGATTGTCGCGAGCCAATTGATTGGCCGCCTGGCGTAACCTAGAGTGAGCGGCGGTTGATCAGGGGGAAGGCGATCAGTACCGCAGGATATGTATTTGGCCAACGTAATCATTACCGTATAAGGCACTGTTTTGAATTTATCCAATATTCCAATGAGAAAATCTTTCCTCCTTGCGGGAGGCCTGTTTCTGCTGGTTGTCCTGTGGCTGGTCTCGGGACAGTTTGGCGATCATGATTTTGTCGACTCGAGCGTCGACATTCTTGGCGGCACCGCTGTGGACGAAATCATGACGGTGCGCGGGCGGACCATCACCCGGCAACCCTATGTGTCGGAGGTGGTTATCAGCGGCCGGACCGAGGCCGTGCGCTCGGTTGCGATCAAGTCGCAGACAGATGGCCGGGTCGACGCAGTACTCGTTGAAAAGGGCGAGTTCGTGCGCAAAGGGGACGTGATCTGCCAGCTTGCCACCGATGACCGGGAAGCCAGCCTGGCCGAGGCACGGGCCCTTGAAGCGCAGCGCGAACTCGAATATCGCGCCGCCCAGGAACTATTGGACAAAGGCCACCGCTCGAAAACCCAGGCAGCCGCCGCGCGCGCCCAGCTCGACGCTGCCAGGGCCCTGGTGGCGCGGCGCGAGGTAGAATTGTCCTACGCCGCGCTGCGCGCGCCGTTTGACGGCATCATTGACGATCGGCCCGCCGAAGTGGGGGACTACCTGCAGAAAGGTCATGTCTGCGCCGAGATCATCGACACTGACCCCTATCTGGTGGTCGGCGAAGTGTCGGAGCGCCAGGTGGGAAAGATCAGAATCGGCAGCGAGGGCACGGCACGGCTGGTCGATGGCACGCAGGTCAACGGGTGGGTGCGCTATATCGCACAGTCCGCCCGGGCCGACACCCGGACCTTTCGGATCGAGCTTGAGGTGCCCAATCCCGATGGCACTCTGCGCGATGGCGTCACCGCGGAGATTCGCATTCCCGTGGAAAAAACCCAGGCTTTTCTGTTGTCCCGCGCCAGCCTGGTATTGAGCGACGATGGCGAAGTCGGGGTCCGCGTGGTCGAAAACGGCCGGGTACGATTCTATCCGGTCCACATTCTCGGCGACAGCAACAACGGCATATGGGTGGACGGGGTACCCGAGGATGCAACCCTGATCACGGTGGGACAGGAGTTTGTCTCGGAGGGTCAGGCGGTCAGAGTGGATCTGGAAGGATAGCCGCTGACGATGCCAAGCTTCATCGCCACAGCAGTCGACAACACGCGGATGGCACTGACCACCCTCGTGCTAATCTTCATTGGCGGAATATACGCCTATATCAACGTCCCCAAGGAGGAAAACCCGGACGTCCCGATCCCGTTTTTCTATATCAATATCGTGCACGAGGGCATATCGCCCGAGGATGCCGAGCGGCTTCTGGTCAAGCCCATGGAGACGTATCTGCGGGGGCTCGACGGCCTGAAGGAACTCAAGGCCATCGCACACGAGGGGGGCGCCGGCATTATCGTGGAATTTGATGCGGGTTTCGACGCCGACCAGGCGCTGATTGACGTGCGCGAGGAAGTGGACAAGGCCAAATCCGAACTTCCCGACGAGACCGAGGAGCCGATCGTCCAGGAATTCAACGCCAACCTGATGCCGATCATATCAATCGTGTTGTCCGGCGATTTGCCGGAACGGGTTCTGGTCCGTCTGGCGCGCAGTCTGCGTGACGAGCTTGAATCCCTGCCCGGCGTTCTCGAAGCGGAAATTTCGGGTGACCGCGAGGAACTCCTCGAAGTGATCATCGATCCGGTCCTGCTGGAAAGCTACGGTATTTCCCAGCGTGAGCTGATCGATGTTGTCATGCGCAACAACCGATTGGTGGCGGCAGGCGCCCTCGATACCGGAGAAGGCAGTTTCGCGATCAAGGTACCGGGTCTGTTCGAAACGGCGGACGATGTGCTCAATCTTCCCGTCAAGGTTTCGGGCGACGGGGTCGTGACGCTCGCCGATGTGACCGAAGTCCGGCGCACGTTCAAGGACCCCACCAGCTTCGCCCGGATCGATGGTGAGCCCGCGGTCACCCTGAGCGTCCGCAAGCGCGCGGGCGAGAACATCATCCAGACCATCGAGCAGGTCCGCGCCACGGTCACGAAGATGCAAAGAGGCTGGCCCCGGAACGTTACGGTACGTTTCGTCCAGGACGAATCAAAGAA
The DNA here is from genome assembly GCA_003695065.1 of Alphaproteobacteria bacterium. GTDB lineage: Bacteria > Pseudomonadota > Alphaproteobacteria > Sphingomonadales > Govanellaceae > J090. The sequence goes on along the minus strand of RFJA01000028.1, from coordinate 7,198 downwards.
CATTTCGTCATTCCTCACCAGCCTGCAGAACTCGGTGGTCAGCGCCGTTCTGCTGGTGGTGATCGTGGTGGTGGCGGCCCTGGGAATGCGCGCCGCGGGGCTGGTTGCCATCTCCATTCCGGGTTCGTTCCTGCTGGCCATTCTGGCCCTGTACGCTTTCGGGTACACGGTCAATCAGGTGGTGCTGTTCGCCCTTATGCTGGCGGTCGGCCTGCTTGTCGACGGGGCAATCGTGGTCACAGAGTATGCGGACCGCAAGATGAATGAAGGGCTGCATCGCCGCCCCGCTTACACGCTAGCCGCCCAACGCATGGCGTGGCCGATCATCTCTTCGACAGCGACCACCCTGGCTGCATTTCTTCCCCTGGTGTTCTGGCCGGGAATCATGGGCGGCTTCATGAAATTCTTCCCGCTCACGCTTATTTTTACCCTCTCGGCGTCGCTATTGATGGCGCTGGTGTTTCTGCCAACCCTGGGCGCCCAAATAGGCGGAGCAACGCGCGAACACGGCGAAGCCTTGCGCCACCTCAGTGTGAATGAGCGCGCTGACCTTGCGCAGATACCGGGGATCACCGGACTTTACGTGCGAATGCTTGACCGGGTGGTGCGCCGGCCGGGACCGTTCCTGCTCGGAGTCATCGCCGTTGTCGTGCTGGTCGTTGCAGGCTACGTCCTGAGCGGGCCGAGGGTGGTATTGTTTCCCGACGGCGAGCCGCGTCTGGTAACCCTGCAGGTTCATGCCCGGGGCAACCTGTCGATCTGGGAAAAGGACGCGCTGGTGCGCGAGGTGGAAGCCGCCATCCAGGATGTGGATGGTATCGAAAATTACCTGGCCCAGACCGGGGGCAGCGGCGCCGGCTTCAGCTTTGGCCGGAGTCAGGCCGCCGACGTGATCGGACAGGTCACCCTTTTATTCAAGGACTGGCATCTGCGGCCCAAGGCGTCCGAAATCATTGCCGAGGTGCGCCGGCGCACCGCCCGCATCTCGGGCGTCATGGTCGAACCGGTCGAGGAGCAGATTGGGCCGGTCAGCGGCAAGGACATTCATATCGATATCGCCTCCGCCGACCCGGAAAAGCTGACCGGGGCGGCCATGGCGCTGCGCCATCATATGGAACACGAGATGACCGGACTGGTAGATGTGGAGGATACCCTGCCGCTCCCGGGCATCGAGTGGGAGCTGGCGGTGGACCGCGCCGAAGCCGGCCGTTTCGGTACCGACGTCATCAGTGTGGGCAATGTGGTCCAGATGGTCACCAACGGTATCAAGGTTGGTGAATACCGCCCCGATGACGCCGACGACGAGGTCGATATTCGGGTCCGGTTCCCGGCGGACGATCGAACCCTGGAGCAACTCGATCGGCTGCGGGTTCAGACCCCGCAGGGTGATGTACCGGTAACCAACTTCGTCCGACGCGAAGCCCGCCCGAAAGTGGGATCGATCGAACGCATCGACGGTGAACGGGTGCTGTCGGTCAAGGCCAATGTGGCGGAAGGTGAAAACGCCTTCGAAAAAGTGATCGAGATTCAGCGCTGGCTGGCCGCGCAAGCACCCGACCCCACGGTGAGCTACATTTTCCGCGGCGAGGATGAGGAACAGCGTGAAGCGTCAAGCTTCCTGTCCAAGGCCTTTGTCGTCGCCCTGTTTCTGATGGCGATCATTCTGCTTGCCCAATTCAACAGCTTCTACAACGCCACGTTGATCCTGACAGCGGTTCTGCTGTCCACCGTGGGCGTGCTCATCGGCATGCTGATCACGGGCCGCGATTTCGTGGTCGTGATGTCGGGGCTCGGAATCATCGCGCTCGCTGGCATCGTCGTGAACAACAATATCGTGCTGATCGATACCTACGACCGGCTCAAAAAATCGGGATTGCCTCCCCTTGAAGCCATTGTAAGGACCGGTGCCCAGCGTTTGCGCCCGGTCCTGCTGACCACCATTACAACGGTGGTCGGACTTTTGCCCATGGTGTTCGAGCTCGATATCAATTTCATTACCCGCGAAATCAGCACTGGCGCCCCGTCATCCCTGTTCTGGGTGGATCTCGCCATCGCCATCGTGTTCGGGCTGACTTTTGCCACCGTGCTGACCCTCGTGGTCACTCCATGCCTGCTGGCGTTGCGCCACCACTGGGCGACGCGTCGTTCCGGCTCCCGCGAGCCCACGGGCGAAGACACCCCGGCACTGGCGCCTGACGAACCGGTCAGGGCGGCGGAATAGGACGCAAAATCCGAGTGTCCCGGGCTTCCGTTAATTCTAATGTACTGCTGGCGGCTTTCCGCTGCGGTCAGACGTTCCGGCCTGAAATCCGGGTTCGACCCGCTGGCCGTCGCCATCCTTTGCGGGCATCTCGTCGCGCGCCCGGACGCGCCGAAAACTCAGTGGAATGGACAGGATATAAAGCAAGCTCAGTATGGATATGGTGCCCCAGGTGTAAACGCTGAGGGAGGCGGCCAGAAGCCCGACAACGATCAGCGTCGGCAACACATGCTCGCCCCGCACCCGAAGCCGCTTGAATGAAAAGGTGGGAAGCTGACTGACCATCAGAAAGGCGGCGGCGCCAACGACCACCCCCGCGACCAGTGGTTCCCGGAAGAAGGCGCTTTCGAATTGAAAGGAGAGCACCATCGGCCAAAGCGCCAGAACGGCGCCGGCCGGGGCCGGTACGCCGGTGAAATAGTCTATGGACTGGGGCACACCTTCGGCGTGCATCACATTGAAGCGCGCCAGCCGCAGAGCACAGCACACCGCGAAGGCCAGCGCGATGAGCCATCCGGCGCCGCCCAGCACATTCAGCGTCCACAGGAACATCAGAATTGCCGGTGCAAGCCCGAAGCTGATCACATCAGAGAGTGAGTCGAGTTCCGCTCCAAACCGTGATGTGCCCTTGACCAGCCGCGCGATGCGTCCATCAAGCATGTCGAAAAGCCCGGCCACCAGGACCGCCCCCACCGCCAGTTCCCATTTTTCGTCGAGCGCAAACTTGATCGAGGTCATGCCTGCGCACAGCGCCAGCACGGTCAGCACATTGGGGGCGAGGCTGCGTGCCGGAATGATATTGAGCTTGCGCCGTGGCACCATGTGCTTTCCGATTGTTAGCGAACTTCCCCGACCCGCTGGCGCTCGCGGGACTTGACGTCGGCAAGGACCGTCTCGCCGGCGATCGTGCGCTGCCCGACGCAGACCAAGGGTTTCATGCCGCTGTCCAGGTAGACGTCAACCCGGCTGCCAAAGCGGATGATGCCGAACCGCTCGCCCGCCAGCACCTTCTGACCGGGTTCCAGATGGCAGACGATGCGTCGCGCCACCAGGCCGGCAATCTGGACAAAAGCGATGGTCTTGTCGCCTTCGGTGGTCATCACCACCCCGTTGCGTTCGTTGTCCTCGCTCGCCTTTTCAAGTTCGGCGTTGAGAAACTTGCCCGGCGTATAACAGACCCGGATCACTTCACCCGACGCCGGCACCCGGTTCACATGGACGTCGAAAACGTTCATGAAAATGCTGATGCGCGGGCGCGGCTCATCGCCAAGCTCCAGTTCACCAGGCGGAACCGCGTCGGCAACGCTCTGGATCACACCATCGGCGGGGGCCACGATCAGCCCGTCGCGCACGGGCGTCACGCGATCCGGATCGCGGAAAAAATACGCGCACCACGCGGTAAGCACGACACCGATCCACCCCAAAGGTTCCCACAGCAAAAACAGCAGGAGCGTCACCACCGCGAACAACACAATGTATTTGTGTCCTTCACGGTGAATAGGTGTCAGAACCGAAAGGATGCTATCCATCAGGGACCTCAGCTAGCCGTTATCAGGCAAATCCATATTGTTTTAGGGCAGATAACACGGAGCTTCAAACGGAATCGGCCGCGCAATACGCGCCCGTTTTACCGGATCTTAAGGTGCAATGTGGTTCTCTGGCCACGGAATCGACGTATTTCGAGCAGTTGGCAAGGCGGAAATTATGGGGTCCGTAGCCCAAAAAAAACCGGAAATCACTCTCGAGCACGCCCTCGAATCGGTGGGAGCGCGGATCGGCGATGCCGCGTTCGCCTCTCCCGCCCACTTTACCTTCCGGTGGGCGGGTTTGCGCTTTCAGGGACGCCTACAGACCCTTGCCCCCGACCAGAACGAGCTTGAGGTGACGGCCCGCCTCGGCATTCTGCCTTTTTCGGCCGAGAACCAGGCGGCGCGCAGGGATGCGCTGAAGGAACTGGCCCGCCATCTGTCGGGAGTCGAAGGCACCTACCGGGTCACAGGCCGCGGCGAGATCCAGTGCGTGGCCACCACCACCTTTTCCGGTCCCATACGCGCTCCCGATATCGCCCACTGCCTGACCATCAGCCTGTTGCACCTGCGCAAGCTGATGGATCGGTTCAGAGCGTTCCTGATCCCCCTCGCGTGACCCGGACCCGCAATCTGGCGATAGCCCCTATCACGGCCCGGCGGCATTCTTGGGCAAGGTAAAGACCTGACCCGGATAGATCAGGTCGGGGTCGCGGATCTGATCGCGGTTGGCCCCGAAAATAAGCGTATAGTGGAAACCGGTTCCGTAAAGCTTGCGGGAAATCTGCCAGAGATTGTTGCCCGGCCGGACCACGATCGAGCCTTCAGAGCGCGAGACATCCAGAGGCTCGGCGCGATTGAACGGCACCTCGATCCTGAGTTCGACCTTGCCTTCTTCGATCACCTGGTCGAGCCGCAACACATGCTCCCCCGGCGCGATGGGGTGTTCCGGCGTAAACACCCAGCGATTCTGATCACTGGCGACCGTTCTGCCGATCAGTTCGTTGTCGAGATAGACCCGGATCTCGGCGCGCGCCGCGGCGCGCCCCTGGAACGTGGCCTGTCCGTGCTCGTCGTAATCGACGGCTTCCACCATCAGGCCGCCACCAAAGTCCGGCGATGCGGGTGGCTTTTGCAGAACCGTACTGCGCCCTTTTCCGTCACGCGGCGCGCGAATGGCAACCACCCCTTCTTCGCTGCTGGCGACAAACCCCTTTTCCTCATGCTCGGGCACCACCACCACTACGATATTGGGCGATTGGACAGCCTCTTTTCCCGGCAATCGGGAGGTCAGGCTCAGCTCGGACCCGCCGGCTGGCAGCGCGTCATCGAAAATCAGCACCCATTCGCCCCGGTTGTCGGCTTCGACCCGCCCCAGAATTTTTCCATTGGCCAGAATTTCCACGGTGGCATATGGGGCCGCGCGACCGGCAATCACGCCGGTACCCCCGCGGGTAACACGCACCACATCGAAGCTTGGGAAGGTCACGTCGGCCGGCACGCCGGCAGGTTCGGCGAGCTCCAGGCCGGGTACTGCGGGATCGGTGGCTTCCGGCTGCTCGGCCGGTGCAAACCATTCGGTCCACTCCCGGGGCAGCTCGGGCGGCGCCACCACCGACCAGATGCCGGCCGCAATCGCCACCACGGCCAGAACCGTGGCGATCTGAACAAACCTCGATTGGGCGGATTTTCTATCTCGCTGCAAAATAAATTAAGGCGCGTTCCGCGCCCCTCCGACCAGCCTGCAAAGGATCCCCTTTTTTTGGAGAACTTGGCATACGTTAGTGAGCCAGCTTTCCGTTTGCCAGAAGAATTTGACGAATTTCAGGCGCTCGGGCATTTATGATGACAGACATTGCCGAACCGCAAGGGCCATAACCGCCAATGACCGAAGTAAAGTCGATCTGCGTCTATTGCGGGTCCCGCACCGGCAACGATCCACGGTTTTCCGCGCTGGCCGAATCGTTCGGCGCCTTGCTCGCCCGCAACGGCATCCGTCTCGTCTATGGCGGCGGCAGTGTCGGGCTGATGGGAATGGCGGCGCGCAGCGTACTCGCCCACGGGGGCGAGGTGATCGGCGTGATTCCCGAACATCTCGATCATGTGGAAATTACCCAGAGCGGCCTGAGCGAATTGCATGTGGTCCCCAATATGCACAGCCGCAAGCATCTGATGTTCGAACTGTCAGATGCCTTTGTATCCCTGCCGGGCAGCATCGGAACCCTCGACGAGACCATCGAGGTGATCACCTGGAAACAGCTCGGGCTGCATGACAAGCCGATCCTGCTTGTCAACGCCGAGAGATACTGGGACCCCTTCGACGCGCTGATCCGCCATGTTGTGGCCGCCGGTTTCGCGAGCAACGAGACCCGCACCCTGTACACCATGGTCGCGGGGATCGAGGACGTTCTGCCGACCCTGGGGCGGGCGCCCGCGCCCATGCTGCCCGACCGTGACGAGTTGATCTGACAGAACGTTGCACTTTGGCGACCTAATGGCTATGTTGCGCGCGCGTGTTCAAGGGGCGGTCCGCGGCCATCCCGTCGCCGCGTCAGACCGCAGTTAGAAAAAGAGGACCTCATGGCGAAAATCAAAGTCAAAAACCCCGTCGTCGAACTGGATGGGGACGAGATGACCCGCATCATCTGGGACTGGATCAAGGAACAGTTGATCCTGCCCTACCTGGATATCGATCTGAAATACTACGACCTCGGCATTGAATCGCGTGATGCCACCGACGACCAGATCACTGTCGAGGCGGCCGAGGCCATCAAGAAGTACGGTGTGGGAGTCAAATGCGCCACCATTACACCCGACGAAGCCCGGGTCGAGGAATTTGGCCTGAAGCGGATGTACCGGTCGCCCAATGGCACCATTCGAAACATTCTGGGCGGCACCGTGTTCCGCGAACCGATCATCTGCAACAACGTGCCGCGTCTGGTGCCGGGCTGGACCGATCCCATCGTGATCGGCCGTCATGCCTTCGGTGACCAGTATCGCGCCACTGATTTCGTGGTCCCTGGAAAGGGCAAGCTGACCATGAAGTTCGAGCCTGCCGACGGCGGTGAACCGGTGGAATACGAGGTCTTCGACTTTCCGGGTGGCGGTGTCGCGCTGGGCATGTACAACCTGGACGAGTCGATCCGTGATTTCGCCAGGGCCTGCATGAACTACGGGCTCAATCGCGGCTGGCCGGTTTACCTGTCCACCAAGAACACCATCCTCAAGGCCTATGACGGGCGCTTCAAGGACCTGTTTCAGGAAGTCTTCGAAAACGAGTTTGCGGACAAGTTCAAGCAAGCCGGCATTTCCTACGAACACCGCCTGATCGACGACATGGTGGCCTGCGCCATGAAGTGGAACGGCGGTTTCGTCTGGGCCTGCAAGAACTACGACGGCGACGTGCAGTCCG
>RFJA01000273.1 GCA_003695065.1 Alphaproteobacteria bacterium | reverse complement strand
AGATCAGACTGTAGCCGATCGATGAGGTGGTGAATGTTCCCTCTGCGGCACGCAGGAATCGGTTGAACGATGCCGATACACCCTCGACCTTGTCGCGCCTCAGGGTGTAGCGGGTCCCCATGGTCAGATATTCGGTAATCGGAAAGGCCGCGCGCAATCCGCCCCCGATGGTGGTCTGGATAAACGAGCTTTCCCGCCTAAAGTCGGCCTCCCGCGCGAACAGGTCGACGCCTGCCGCAATCTGGCGGTCCATGAAGTAGGGTTCGGTGAAACCAAGATCGACCTGGGTTCGCCGGCTCGAAATCGAGAAATTGGCGCGCAGTGCCTGTCCCTTGCCCAAGAGGTTGCGTTCGGAAATACCGAAACCGGCGATAAAGTTTTCGGTACTGGAGAAACCAACGTTGAGCGACAACTCGCCAGTTGACTGTTCCTGCACACTGACATCGATGATGGTCCGGTCGTCCGTGGTGCCCGGCAGCTGTTCGATTTCCACCTCTTTGAAGAATCCGAGAGCCCGGACTCTCTGGCGCGACCGGCGAATACCCGAGGTGCTGAAGGCGTCGCCTTCGATAAGCCTGAATTCGCGCCGAATCACCTTGTCGAGCGTGCGCACGTTGCCGTGAATATCGATCCGTTCCACATAGACACGCGGCGCTTCGAGAACCCGGTAGGTGATGTTGATCAGCCGATTCTTGCGATCACGGCGTACCCGGGGGCGAATGTCCACGAAGGCATATCCCTTTTCCCCAGCGACATCGGTCATATCCTCGATGGTCTCGTCGATCAGCTTGGCGTTATATTTCTTGCCACCCTTGGTTTTGATCAGTGGGCGCAGCAGTTCCGGATCGAGATCGCGAATCTCGCTCTCCACGTCAATCTCGCCAAATCGATAAAGCTCGCCCTCCTCCACCACGAAGGTGATGAAAAACTCCTTCTTGTCGGGCGAAAGCTCGGCAACTGCCGAAATAACCCGAAAGTCGGCATAGCCCTTGGAGAGATAGAACTGGCGTAGCTGTTCGCGGTCGAATGCCAGGCGATCCGGGTCATAGGTATCGTCGGAGGTCAGGAATCGCCACCACCGCGACTCTCGCGTGGCAATCTCGTCACGCAGATCACCGCCGCTGAACCGTCGGTTGCCAACAAAATTGATCTTGGAGACTTTGGTCTTCGGGCCTTCGGAAATTTCGAACACCAGATCGACACGGTTCTGCGGAAGCTGGATGACCTTGGGATCAATCTGCGCCGCGAACCGGCCCGATCGCCGATAAAGCTCAAGCAGGCGCTGAACATCGGCGCGGACTTTGGCGCGGGTATAGACAACGCGTGGACGCAAGCGCACTTCCTCGCCAAGCTTGTCATCATCCAGCCGCTTGTTCCCCTCGAAAGCGATGCGGTTGATGATCGGGTTCTCAACCACATCGACAATCAAAACATCGCCGCGGCGCGATATGGAAACGTCGGAAAACAGTCCCGTCGAAAACAGCCTCTTGAGGCTGGCATCGATCGCCTCGTCGTTGTACACGTCACCCGGCGCCACCGTGAGGTAGGACCGGACGGTATCGGGCTCGATCCGCTGGGATCCCCGCACTTCTATATCGGAAATTACAAACGCCTGGGCCAACGCCCGGTCAGCCATTCCGGTAATCAACCCGATAACCAGCAGCCCAAACACCACCTTGACGAGCGTGTTTTTCCAGATCCCCTGCAACGATTCCACCTGTTCACTCCGGTCGGAAAGACCGTGTTGTCCCCTTAAAACTTGAATATTTCCAGATACATGAGGTCATTCCAGGTGACGAATAGCATAATGGTCAATACCACTGCCAGTCCAATCCGGAACCCGTATTCCTGTATCCGCGCACTCAAAGGCTTGCCCGTAATGATCTCCCAGCCGTAATAGAGAAGATGTCCACCATCCAGCATGGGAATCGGCAGAAGATTCACAAAGCCCAGGTTGATAGACAACATCGCGGCGAACCAGATCAGGGACGCCAGCCCCTGCTTGGCCGTCTCGCCCGAAAATTTGGCGATCCGTATCGGTCCGCCGAGCTCCTCTCCGGATCGCTTGCCGACAATGATCTGCCCGACAAATTTCAGGCTCAGTCTGACGATATTGCCGGTTTCCACGGTGGCGTACCAGATCGCGGACAAGGGATCGCGCTTGATGTAGCCTTCGGTCGCCCGCGAGATACCAAGCCGCCCGATTTCGTGGACCTGACCAAAATTGTCGGTTATCTGCACACGCTCGGGCCGCACCGTCAGAGTGACCAGCCGCCCATCGCGCTCCACGACAATGTCCAACGGCTCCTCGGGCGACAGGCTGATGATTTGTTGCATATCGAGGAAACGGTTGATCGATCTGCCGTCAATCTCGACAATTCTGTCCCCGACCTCGAAGCCGGCGCGTTCCGCTGCTGAATCCGGTAGCACCTCCCCCACTTCAGCCGGAGTATAGGGCTGGCCCACGAAAACGAAGAAGCCGGCGAGGATGATAATGGCAAACACAAAGTTGGCGATCGGCCCGGCCGCAACGACCGCGAACCGCTGCAAGGGCGACTTCGCCGGGAAAGCAACGTCCCGCTCCTGCTCGTCCAGCCCCTCAATGCCGCGCCCGGGAACGCTGGCGGCATTTGCATCGCCGAAAAACTTCACATAGCCGCCAAGGGGTATCCAGCTCACCTTCCAACGGGTTCCGCTCTTGTCTGTATACCCCCAGATTTCCGGCCCGAACCCGATGGAGAACACGTCCACCCGCACACCGTTCCATCGGGCCACAATGTAATGGCCCCATTCATGCACGAAAACGAGAACGGTAAAGACCGCCACGAACATGACAAGCGTATGGGAAAGGGAAACGAGTGTATCCATGAACTAGGTTTTCATCACCTTCGTTATCGCTTCCGCTGCCACCCGACGGGCTTTTGCGTCGGCCTCCATTACAGCCTCCAACCCTTCCGGCATAGTGGCGGGCAAGGTTTCGAGCGTCGTTTGTACAATCTCAGCAATATGAAGAAAACCAATTTTTCTTTCCAGGAAACCGGCCACCGCGACCTCATTCGCCGCGTTCAGAATGGTGGGCGCAGTCCCCCCTGCCTCCAGGGCAGCGCGCGCCAGAGCGAGCGCCGGAAAACGCGCGGTATCGGGCTCCTCGAAGTCTAGCTGACCGATCTGGGCCAAATTGAGGCGGGTTGCCGGTGTGGACATGCGCTCCGGCCATCCCAGGGCATAGGCAATGGGCGTGCGCATGTCCGGGGTTCCAAGT
>RFJA01000272.1 GCA_003695065.1 Alphaproteobacteria bacterium | reverse complement strand
TTATTCCCGGATGCCCCACCACAAGCTCATCAAGCTTGCCGGCGGAACGCGCTGATACCGCCACCTGCCAGCCCTCGTTCGCATAATCAAGGGCGAGCTGACGGCCAATCCCGGTGCTGGCACCGACGATCCAAACGGTTCGTGTCATGAAGATTGCCCTCCGGTATCCGGCTCTCCGGCGTCGCAGGTGATACAGACATATTCGACGGTCGAGCCATCCCGTGCTTTGAAGCGCAATTTGACCCAGCGTCCCTGCTCGTCGTACCAGGCTTCGGTTTCGAGGTCGCCGCTATAACGGTAGCGGGTCGCCTCGATAGGTCCGTTCAGCGTCTCCACCGTCTCTATGGCCACCGGTTCAATCTCAACCTTGTTGAGCTTTCCGGTCAGCGTATTGAGCACGACCCTGTCATCAAGAACCACCGGGTTCCAGTGATTGGTGGTCACCACATCGCCAGGAATGGTCTTCCGTTCGTCGCCATCAATCAGCAGTTGCGGGCCATGCCTGCGGACGGAGAACGCTTTTCTCTCTCCATTGTCGTTGACCGCGGCCTCAAGCGTATACAGAGCATCATCACACCAAAGTTCTTCGGCCTCATACCGAAATTCATAGACCGGTACGAACAGGAATTTTACCGTCAGGCGCATCTCTGATGTGACTCGCAAAAAGTCACCTTGCCAATCGAAGCGGGTCTCATGGAATCCCACCCGGCGGCCTTCGCGGCGCACCTCGAACGCTACGCGATCCCCGTAGAGCTTCCAGGGGTCTGTTACGCCGACACAGTCAGACGTGGTGGAGCCCGCCCCAGCTAACCCGGCACCAAACGCCAAGGCCGTAGCAATCGCGGACAAAAACATACCCTGGCTCCTCTTGATCATGCTCCTTGATACGGACGATCGCCGAGAGCGGATCAGGGGCAGAGTCTTAGGCCGCAAGTCTCCGGCGCAAGGCGCGAAACCGGTGGGCCGGAACCAGCCGCAAGGCCAGCAGCGCAGCGATGAGGGCAAGATAGGTCACCGGCTCCGTCACATCGGCCTTGACCCCAATCAGAAAATGAAGCCCACCCAGAAGGGCGGCGCCATAGACCAGGCGATGAAGCGCCTGCCAGCGCCGCGCACCAATCCTGCGCACGGCCGACCGGGACGATGTCAGGGCGAGCAGGGTCAATATGAAAAACGCCACCATGCCGATGGTGATGAAAGGTCGCTTGACGACATCCTCGCCGACCAGCGGCCAGTCAAAAAACTGATCAAGTCCGAGATAGCTCAACATATGCAGGACAGCGTAAAAATAGGCAAACAACCCCATCATCCGGCGCTGGCGCATGATCCAGTCAACTTCGGTCATCCGATACAACGGCGTAATTGCCAACACGATCATCAGAAATCTGAGCGTCCAGTTGCCGGTGTAATGGATGGTGGCCTTGATCGGCTCGGCCCCAAGCCCGCCGGTCGTCGCAAGCCACACAAGCCCCGCCGCCGGCGCGAGGGCCGCCAGAAAGAGAGCACAAGAGAGCACGTACCTGAACGGTTCCAGCCGCCTGCTCATCAGTAGTACTTTCGCAGGTCCATACCCGCATAAAGCGCCGCAACCTCCTCCGCATAGCCATTGAACATCAGGGTGCGGCGCTTGAAAAACTCGCCGACCCGGCGCTCCTTGGCCTGGCTCCAGCGCGGGTGATCCACCTCGGGATTGACGTTGGCATAAAAACCGTACTCGTTTGGCGCCTGCATATTCCAGCTTGTTTTCGGCTGGCGGGTCGTCAGGCGGATGCGCACAATGGACTTGATACTCTTGAAGCCGTACTTCCACGGCACCACAAGCCGCAAGGGTGCCCCGTTCTGATTGGGCAGAACCCGGCCATAAAGACCCACCGCAATGATGGTCAGCGGGTGCATTGCTTCGTCCAGCCGGAGCCCCTCTCGGTAGGGCCAGTCAAGCACTCGCGAGCGCTGCCCGGGCATTTGGGAGCGGTCATACAGTGTCTCGAACGCCACATACCTGGCGTTGCCCGCGGGTTCAACCAGATCGAGGAGAGCACTTAGCGGAAACCCAACCCAGGGAATAACCATCGACCAGGCTTCGACGCAGCGCAGCCGATAGACCCGCTCCTCCAATGTCATGCGCGCCAGTATGTGGTCGATGTCGAAGGTCCGCGGCTCATGCACGGCCCCATCTATCGTCACGGTCCACGGCCGGGTCTTCAGGCTGTGCGCGTGCCGGCGTGGGTCGTCCTTGTCGAGCCCGAACTCATAAAAATTGTTGTAACTGGTCACCGCGTCCCAAGGCGTCTGTTCTTCCGCCGTTCCATAGGGCCCCGGTTTGACGCCGGCCAGAACAGGTGGCAGGCCTTCCGGTTCGGCGCGCCCCGCACCGCCCCCGCCAAGACCCAGCGCCGCCGCCGCGCCACCGGCAAGAAACCTGCGACGGTCAAGATAGAGCGCCTCTGGCGTGATTTCGCGCGCAGAAATATCCGTCGGTTTTCGAATACGTATCAACATCATCCGTCACCCGGTAACACCACCGCACTGTGCCATGAACCGAATGGCGCTCGTAATGACAGTCGTTCACAGCCACGCGAGCAAACCTCCCTTCAACCTCTTGCAACGGCCGCGCCGGTCGGGCATGACAACAAAAAAGCACGCACCGAGGCTCTTCAGTCCGAACCCATGTCACCACCACTGATCACATTGAAGGATATCGCACTGCGCATCGACACGCAGCCACTGTTTCGCAACCTTGACCTCGTGGTCCGGGATGGCGATCGCATGTGTCTGGTAGGGCGTAACGGATCGGGCAAATCAACCCTCTTGAAGGTGATAACCGGCACGGTCGAACCCGATCAGGGCGATCGCTTCATCCATCCCGGCTGTCGGGTTGTCTACCTGCCTCAGGAGCCCGACTTCGCCGACGCCGGCAGCGTCGCCGAATTCGTTGCCAGCGGCCTGACCGAGGTGGACGCCGACGCCCGCCACAGGGTTGAGGCGATCCTCGCCGAGGTGGGGCTGGTTCCCGATCTTTCCACCGCCACACTATCGGGTGGCGAGGCGCGGCGTGCCTCACTCGTCCGGGCCCTGGTGGGGGATGCCGACGTGCTGCTGCTCGACGAACCGACCAACCATCTGGATCTGCCCACCATCGAATGGCTGGAGGAGCGGATCGCCCAATTCCGCGGTGCGGTGCTGGTCATCAGCCACGACCGGCGCTTCCTGGAACGGGTCACCCGCACGACACTGTGGCTCGATCGAGGTGTCTTGCGACGCATGGACAAGGGGTTCGCCCATTTCGAAAGCTGGCAGCAAGAGGTTGAAGCAGCCGAAGACGCCGAACGCCGGAAACTCGACCGCAAGATCGCGGCCGAGGCCCGTTGGGCGGTTGAAGGTATCACGGCGCGCCGCAAGCGCAACCAGGGCCGGTTGCGGGCGCTTGCCGCCATGCGTCAGAAAAAGGCCGAGGCCATTAAGCGCCAGGGAACCGCCGCAATCCGCATGGCCGAGGACGAACGCTCTGGCAAACTGGTGATCGAGGCCCGCTCCATCACCAAACGGTATGGCGAGCGCGTGCTGTTCGAAAATTTCTCCACCCGAATTGCCCGGGGCGACCGAGTCGGCATCATCGGACCGAACGGGTCGGGAAAGTCGACCCTCGTCAAAGTCCTGATTGGCGAACTGGCCCCCGACGATGGCACGGTACGACTCGGTAGCGGGTTGTCCGTGGCCTACCTTGACCAGGGCCGTACGGCGCTGCGGCCCGAGGCGACTGTCAAAGATATCCTTTCCGATGGCAACGACCATGTGGACGTGCATGGGGTGCGTCGTCATGTGGCGAGTTACGCCAAGGACTTTCTGTTCGCCCCGTCGCTGCTTGACGCCCCGGTCCACAGTCTGTCCGGCGGCGAACGAAACCGGTTGCTTCTGGCGCGCACGCTAGCCCGCCCCGCCAACTTCCTGGTACTGGACGAGCCCACCAACGATCTCGACATGGACACGCTTGACGTGCTTGAAGATATCCTGGGCGACTACAAGGGCACTGTCCTGCTGGTCAGCCACGACCGCGATTTCCTCGATCGCATCGTAACCTCGACCATCGCGCTCGAAGGAGACGGCAGCGCAATCGAATACGCCGGCGGGTACAGCGACTACCTAACCCAGCGCAAGACCCGGAACCGGACAGCGAAACAGCAGCAGCCGAAAGCCGGGACAAGGACGTCGCACGGCTTGCCGGGCAAACCGCAAGGCTCCCGTTCTACCCGTCTGAGCTACAAGCACAAGCACCGCCTCAAGACCCTGCCCCAGGAAATGGAAGAAGCGGAAAAGCTGGTGACGGCGCTGGAACATATGCTTGGCGATCCAACGCTCTATGAGCGCGACCCGGCCAGGTTCGACAAGGCGAGCAAAGCGCTTGGCGAAGCCCAGGCACGCCTTGCCGCCCTGGAAGAAGAGTGGCTGGAGTTGGAAATCCTGCGCGAGGAAGCGGGGGAATAACCCCCGCTCAGTGCACCCCATGCATGGCCCGGCGCAAAATCGGTGACAGACCGAGTACCACCACCCCGGCCAGGACTCCGACGATCCCGATATATTCAAAAACGTCCACGTAGGTCGCAAGAGACCGCGCCGGGTCAGCCACCACTCCGCCTATGGTTTCTGCACTGGTTCCAGCGGCGATCAGCGCGGCAATGTAGTGCGCCGCCGCATTCGACAGGAACCAGACCCCCATCATCATGCCCACCACGCGCCGCACCGACAGTTTGGTGATCATGGAAAGGCCGACAGGCGAAACGCATAGCTCGCCTGTGGTATGCAGAAAATAGGCTGCCACCAGCCAGATCATGGCAACTGCATGATCCTCGCCAGCGAACTGCGCGCCGAACACCAGCGCCAGAAAGCCAAGCCCCGCCTGTATGAGACCAAGCGCAAACTTGACCGGCGTCGAAGGTTCAAGCTTGCGCCGCGCCAGGCCAACCCAGAGCATCGAGAAGACGGGCGCCAACAGGATGATAAAAGTCGGATTGAGCGACTGGAACATGGACGCCTTGATCTCGTAGCCGAACAGGGTCCGGTCCACATTGCGGTCGGCAAACAGGTTGAGAGAGCTGGCAGCCTGCTCAAACAGTGACCAGAACAGCACCGAAAACGCCGTCAGCGCCATGGCCACCAGCATCCGGTCCCGTTCGACCCCATCGCAGGAGAAGAAGGCAAAGATCATGATCCCGCCCACCACGATCACGCCGAACCCGCTCAGCAGGTGGCCGATATAGGCGTTGTTCTGGACCAGGTACCAGGCAACCCCCACAGCGGCCAGCGCACCAAGATAGATCAGGTGTTCCCGGTTCAGGCCGGCGAACACTTTCTCCTTGAGCCGTTCCGGGTCGCGCGGCTCGGCATGGCCTTCGAGGTACTTCTGCCCGCGCAGGAATACCAGAAGACCAAACAGCATCCCGATCCCCGCGAGCCCGAAGCCATATTTCCAGCCATAGGTTTCGCCCAGGTAACCGCAGGCCAGCGATGCCGTGGCAGCCCCGATATTGATGCCCATGTAGAAGATGGTGAAGGCGCTGTCGCGGCGCGGGTCGCCCTGTTCGTAGAGGGCGCCCACAATGGTTGAAATGTTGGGCTTGAGGAAGCCCACGCCCACCGCAATCAACGCAAGAGACAGAAACATGATCTGCAAATAGAACGGATCGCGATCGACGAACCGGGTCCCGTCCGCGGCCATCCGCTCCACCGCCGGGGCCCCTTCGAACGCCATGCCGAAATGGCCCAGGACCAGAAGCACGGCGCCGAGCGTGACCGCCTTCCTGAATCCGAGATAACGGTCGGCAATCAAGCCCCCGATCACCGGTCCTGCGTAGACCAGCGACGCATAGGCACCAAAAATCGCGATACTTGCCTGGTCGGAAAGCAGGAAATGCCGGGTCAGGTAGAAGATCAGGATCGCCCGCATACCGTAATAGCTGAAGCGTTCCCACATCTCGGTCAGAAAGCACACATACAAGCCACGGGGGTGGGAGCCGAAAATTCCCGCTATCGCCTGATTACTCACTGCAGCCGCCCCTGAATTTGTCCTTTTCAATCGCCTTTCACACGGTTGCCCGAAAGCCCCGGCATCGGACACCATCCGGCGCCTCAGGTCAAGACAATACCCGCCCTTTGAGAAGCCTCGGCGGCGCGCTATCATTTCAGCAAGCAAAGGAACGCCCTATGGTCTCACCAGCTCCCATCACCCGCCTGCCGACCCACGAGGTCACCAACCAGCCCCCGCCTCTCCCCGCGTACAATCTGTTCGAACGCGACCTCGTCCTTCGTGAAGCTCTGGCGCGCGAGGGTGGCGCCTGGGCGACAGACACGGTCGCCGCGCTGGGAGCCGTGATGGGCCGGCCCGAAACCCTGGAACTTGCCAACCAGGCCAACCGCCACAAGCCCGAACTCAGGGCCTTCAACCGTTATGGCCAGCGTATAGACGAAGTGGAATTTCACCCGGCCTATCATGCCCTGATGGAGATTGCCATTGGCCACGAAATTTCCGCCATTGCCTGGACGGCGGACCAACCCGGACATGTGGTCCACACGGCGCTCGAATATCTGTTCGCCCAGATCGAGGGCGGCGTTTGCTGCCCGGTAACCATGACCTATGCCGCTGTGCCTGTTCTGCAAAAGTCGTCGGAGCTGAAAACAGACTGGCTCACCAAGGTGACGAGCGCCACCTATGACCCGGCCGTCGCACCGGTGAGCGAGAAGAAAGGCGCGACCATCGGTATGGCCATGACCGAAAAACAGGGCGGCTCGGACGTACGCACCAACACGACCGCGGCAAGCCCCCTGGACGCCGGCTGGTATGCACTCACGGGCCACAAGTGGTTCTGTTCGGCCCCCATGTCCGACGGATTCCTGACTCTGGCCCAGGCGCCGGGCGGACTCAGCTGCTTTTTCGTGCCACGCTGGCGGCCCGACGGAACCCGCAATCCGTTCTTCATCCAGCGTCTCAAGGACAAGCTCGGCAACTGGTCGAATGCCTCAAGCGAAATCGAATACCACGACACCTGGGGATTGCTGGTGGGCGAGGAGGGCCGCGGGATCGCCACCATCATGACCATGGTGCACCATACCCGGCTCGATACCGCGATGGCGCCCGCCGCCCTGATGCGCCAGGCCCTTGTACAGGCCATCCACCATGTCCGGCATCGCACCGCATTTCAGAAAAAGCTCATCGACCAGCCGCTGATGCGCCGGGTGCTAGCAGATATGGCACTGGACAGCGCGGCCGCCACCATGCTGTTGATGCGGGTGGCACGCGGTTATGACGAAGCGGCATCCAGCTCCGATGGCGCCGGCTACGCACGTCTTGCCGTCGCCGTTGCCAAATACTGGCTCAACAAGCAGGCCCCCAATTTTGTCTACGAGGCCATGGAGTGCTTCGGTGGAGTCGGCTATGTGGAAGAAACCATCATGCCCCGCCTTTACCGCGAAGCCCCGTTGAACAGCATCTGGGAAGGCTCGGGCAACGTGATCTGCCTCGACGTGCTGCGGGCGATCAACAGGGATCCCGGGGCTCTGGACGCGGTGCTCGGCGATCTCGCGGCGGCGACCGGCGCCGACAGGACTTTCGACACAGCACTCACCCGCTTCCAGAATGCCGTCGCCGACACCAGCGATCCGGAGGGCAGGGCGCGCAGTCTGACCGAGCAGCTCGCGCTGTTGCTGCAGGCCTCCCTGATGATCCGCCACGCCCCTCCGGCCCTCGCCGATGCCTTTGTAGCGACCCGCCTTGGCGGCGAACACGGACGCACCTTCGGCACCATTCCCGCCTCGGTCGATTGTGATTCGATCCTCGGCCATGCCTGGCCGGAGTAAGCCTCGCTCGCCGGCGGGCATCCACCGGTCATCGGCCTGGCTAACCGTTGAATCACAGGCGAATATTTTGCGTTGCAATATTTTATATTGCAGCGCAGCAACAACAGGCATATGATAAGCGTGGTTCCGGGATGGCATCCGGCCATCCGCAGTCACACCAAAATCGGAGGAGCGACGATGACAGCCGAAACGGAGACAACTCCGCCGGTCACCAACCCCGTTGAAGCCGGGCCGGAGACAAGGGAATCGGAGTCGGTGGCGTCCGCACCGGTAGCCGAAAAGGCCGGGAAACCGGTCCTGGCCGACGCAGGCCCATCGGCCAGCCAGGCAGTGGAGCGCAAGGCGGCAAAACCCGCTGCCACGCGGAAATCGGCCAAACCGCGCAAAAAGCCGGCAGCCCGGACAGTCAAGGGCGCCGCGAAAACGACGCAGCGTGGAAAAGCGGAAGCAGCGCCCAAACGGGAACAGAAGACCAAGGAAAGCAATACGATGTTTGAAGAAAACCTGAAGCAGATCCAGGG
>RFJA01000271.1 GCA_003695065.1 Alphaproteobacteria bacterium | reverse complement strand
CTCCCCACAAGAATGCATGAACTTCTTTAAAAACGCAGGATACGCTTCTAACTAAACCGAATTTGGTCTAACAGAGCGTTTCCGCGCGGTCGCGGCAGTAGGGTGTTGGCTTCCTGCCCGTAAGGTGAGCGGGCCGGGATTCGCTAACCGCGCCCGCAGCATGGGTTATGGCATCCGTGCGGTGTAGCCGGTTGGTACGGTAGTTTTCACTTGTCTGGGCCGCCGACGTGTCGTCGGTAAACCAAGGCACCCAACCATCGTTTTAGCGCCGCAGCGCTCGCTTCATTCGGTGCATGATCCTGTGACGAGCGGCCGATCAACAAAATCTCGCATTGTCAGCTCAAGCCCGGCGCTGGATCATAGCCTTACGCTCCGCCGGGCGCATTGTTTGACTCTTTCGACGAAAAATACCTATCCATCATCAACCGTCCGGGAGACTGCGGGATTACAGGGATACTCAGCCGCCCGAATTCCGGCAGCCCCCGCGATGATCCAGTTTACCAAGCCTGTTCAGAGAAATCGTCGCACACATCGCTCACGCACAAGAGCGCTTTCTAAGCGATATTGTAATCACGCATTGCCGTTTCGCGATCGATGAGTTCATCCTCTATATCGGCCAAGACGGCAGCGCGGTCTCGTTCCGCAGGATTTCCATAACCACCACCGATACCTCCAATAGCCAAGACGCGATCGCTGGCCCGCATGGTCCGGCTTGTCATCATGGATGGCAGGGCTATGCCGCCGTTGTGATCAGGATTGAGGATCAGGGCTGACGGTTCACCAGGATTGCCACCCAGCAGGCCCCATGGCGCCCGCCCATGGCCGTCGCCTTCGACGCTGAGAACGCCATCCTCGAGAAATTCGATCTCCTTGATCGAGTTGGCCCCGCCGCGCCAGCGTCCGGCCCCACCGAAATTCTCGCGATATTCATAACGATGCACCCGTAGCGGCACGTGGCTTTCGATATCCTCAATTGGATTATTGCGGGTGTTGGCATAGAGCGTATCGACGCTGGCCATCCCGTCTTTCTGATACCGTCCACCGTAACTGCCTTCAAAAATTTCGATATGCACCCATTGCTGGTTGTCCTTGATCCCGGAAAAGGTGATGGCTTTCAGATTGGCAACACCGGCGCTGACTTGTTCCGGGACGGCCTTTGCCAGGGCATGCATGACCGTGTCGGCCAGCACGTTACCCGGGGCAAACCGGGCGATGGTCGGTGCAGGAAATTCCGGATTCGCGATGGTGCCTTTCGGTGCCCGTATGGTGATCGGCCGAATCAGACCGTCATTTTGCGGAATGGGACCAAACCTGTCCGAATCCAGTAGGACAGACCGGAGCGTAAGCCAGATAGCCACATCCACGGTGCCATGGAAGGGCATATTGATCGCATGTCCCGAAAGCTGCTCGGCCGTTCCCTCAAGGTCAACGTCCAGATCATCACCTTTGATGGTCAGGGTCACCTTTATTTTCAGATTCTTCAATGCAGGATCATCGGAGTCCGAATAGCCGTCGACAAAGCCGACCGCGTCATAGATGCCATCCGGAATTTCTGCAATCGCGCTGCGCATCAGACGTTCCGAATAATCAAAAAGATCTTCTACCGCGTCCTGAACCGTCTTCAGGCCATATTCTTCGACGACCTCCAGCATACGCTCCACACCAGTTCGACATGCCGAAACCTGTGCTTCCAGATCGCCTATGACCAGGTCCGGCACTCGGACGTTGTCCGCGATCATCTGCCATACGGTGTCATTGCGCACGCCCGCTTCATAGGCCTTCAACGCCCGCAGCTGCAAGCCCTCTGCATAGGAATCCACACATTTTACCACCCCTACACTGCCCGGTTGGCACGATCCGATATCAAGATGGTGGGCTGTCGTTACAGCAAAACCAATCAGTTCATCAGCATGAAAAATCGGTAGGCACACGCCGATATCGGGACTGTGGGAAGCACCATTATATGGATCATTGTGCAGTATTACATCACCGGGCTCGATAACCTGTCCGCGCGCCTCCAGCTGACGCTTGATGCCTCTGACATAACCCGGGATCGGGCCGGACTGTAATGGCGTGCTTTTTGAACATTCACAAAGCTGTCGGCCCTGCGCATCGCAAATCGCCGCGCCAAAATCCTCTGATTCCCGAATGATGCTGGAATAGGACATGCGCATCAATTTGTAGCCCATTTCAATGGCGATATTTTCTAGGAGGCCCTGAATGATGCTCCCGGTAATAGGGTCAGTCCGCGTGGTGGCGGCAAGATCCTGTGAGTCCTGTGGTGTCTTGTTCCTGGCTGGCATGGCTGTTTGCTCCTGAAGTCCCTGTGGCCGTCCCGTTTTCGGCAGGCAAATTCACTGGACCGTCTTTGTAGCATGTTTTGTTTTATGTGTGAAGATGAGCCCATCTTCATTTTTACTTGCGAGTGAGGTCACTTTCATTTATAGCTGCAAGACCATGGGACACCTGTTGCCGACGGTCATTTGTGCCGGACGTGGGACCAGTACAAGTGATGCCGCGTAGATAAACCCCAGGCTCTTCGGTCAACAGGGTGGGCTGCGATTCAAAAAAGAGGAATGCCACGTGCTGTTAATGGGCGTTGATATCGGCGGTACTTTTACTGACGTCGTGCTGACTGACACGCAGTCAGCGCAGACTCATGTACATAAAGTGTCCAGCACGCCCCATGATCCTTCGATTGCGATGCTGACTGGTGCCTTGGAAATCTGTGAACAGGCGGGCGTCGCACCACAACTAGTACGGCACATCTTACACGGCACGACGGTTGCGACCAACGCGATGCTGGAGCATCGCGGGGTTAAAACCGGAATGATCACAACGGAAGGATTTCGGGACATTCTGGAAATTGGTCGTCATCAGCGTCCACAGCATTATTCCATTCAGCAAGACATTCCATGGCAATCGCAGCCGCTGATTCGCCGTCGTTACCGGAAAACCGTTCGCGAGCGTCTGGCTCCACCACGCGGCGAGGTGATCGAACCGTTGGATGAGGAAGCTGTTCGCCAAGCCGTTCTGGAGCTTGCCGAAGCGGGGGTTGAGGCCATCGCTATCTGTTTTCTGTTTTCCTATCTTAATCCCGCGCATGAAATCCGTGCGGAGCAGATAGTGCAGGAAACCTGCCCGGATCTTTTCGTCACCCGGTCCAGCGACGTAGCGCCACAGTTTCGTGAATTTGAACGCTTTACCACCACTGCGATGAACGCCTTTATCGGTCCGTTAGTGCGGGATTACGTCTTGCGGCTCGATACGGCGTTGCGGGAAGCCGGATTCAATGCAGAGCTGCATATCATGCGGTCCAATGGCGGTATCGGTTCGGTCAAGATGGTTTCCCGTCAGCCCGTGACGACGCTGATGTCAGGACTTGCCGCCGGCATCCTCGGCGCCTCCTGGGTGGGCAAAGCCGCAGGCCATAAAAATGTCATTGCTTTGGATATTGGCGGCACCAGCGCAGATATCGGTGTTGTAACGGATGGCCGGTTTTCTATGGCTGCGGCCCGCGATACGGAAGTTGCAGGTTACCCTGTTCTTACCCCGATGATCGATCTTCATACCATTGGTGCCGGGGGCGGATCCATTGCCCATATTCACCAGGGAGCCTTCAAAGTTGGTCCGCGCAGCGCCGGGGCCACACCGGGGCCGGCCGCCTATGGTCGCGGCGGCACACAGCCCACGGTAACTGACGCCAATGTTGTTCTTGGCCGAATTGCACCGAAAAACTTCCTCGGTGGAAACATGGCCATTGACGTGGATGCTGCGCGCGCCGTGTTGGGCGATCTGGCGGAAGCCCTGGGGATGTCTGTGGAAGAAACAGCGGAAGGGGTTATCTCGGTTCTTAACGCCAACATGGCCAATGCTATCCGCGCCCGGACCATTCAAAAAGGGATTGACCCGCGCAATTATGCCTTGGTTGCGGCCGGCGGCGCGGGGCCATTGCATGGCGCTGAGGTGGCCAGAATGCTGTCCATTCCTCAGGTTATCATCCCGCCTTATCCAGGCATTAATTCTGCCATTGGCCTGCTGACAACCGATTTAACGTACGAAAACATCCGCACGGCGTTCCAGATTTTGGCGGCTCCTGATACAGACCGCCTGAACCGTGATTTTCACTCAATGCAGCAAGATATTGGTGATCAATTCCGACTCGACGGTGTGGATGACGCGGAAGTTCGTTATCTAAGGACGGCGGACGCCCGTTATGTCGGACAAGGCTATGAACTGATGCTGCCGTTGCCTGACGGCCCGCTGGATTCCGATACCTTAAGGGGTGTGGCGGAGGTCTTTCATGATCAGCATCGGCGGGAATATGGCCATGCTTTCGAGGGCACGGATATCGAACTGGTCAATATCCGCCTTGTGGGCATTGGGACCATGCCGAAAATCTCAGCTCTTTCGCCTTCGTATGGCCGCTGTCTCGACGATGCTCTCGTTGATCGGGCGCCGGCAATATTCCGGATCCGCGATAGTCTGCAAACGTTCGAAACCCGTTTTTACGACCGGAGTCGCCTGCCGCCAGATACTGTGATCGAAGGACCGGCGGTCTTTTTGCAAACCGATTCCACGACCTTGCTGCCGCCGGACGCGAAGGCACATGTAGAGCCGTCGGGATCGATCATCATCACCATCGGGGATGCCAACTAGGGAGAGAACGATGACTAAAAACAGCATAAGAAAACTGCAAATCGCCGCATTGTCGGGCTGCGGTGTCCTCATGACGCAAATGCCGGTCCAGGCTCAGGAGGTAATCGAGCAGATCGTGGTCACCGCACAAAAGCGGGAACAGAATATCAATGATGTTGCGGTTGCCATCAACGCCTTTTCCGGTCGGCAACTGGAGCGGCTTGGCGTCAAGGAGCCGCTCGACATTGCCCAACAGACGCCTGGGTTGCTTGCGAAAAATTCTCCCAACGGAGCTTCTCAGGTGGAATTTTTTCTGCGCGGCGTTGGTTTGACAGATTTTACCAGCACGACCAATCCGTCCGTTGGCGTATATGTGGATGAGGTGTTCAAACCGGCAGCGATTATGTTGAATTTTGCCGTCTTTGACGTGGAGCGGGTGGAAGTATTGAAGGGGCCGCAGGGCACTCTTTATGGGCGAAATTCTACTGCCGGTGCAGTCAATTTCGCGACTCGCCGGCCAACCCGAGAATTTGAAGCCTATCT
>RFJA01000270.1 GCA_003695065.1 Alphaproteobacteria bacterium | reverse complement strand
GCGTTTTCACACATCCGGCGCACCCGCATATCCAATGTCTCCAACCCCTTGAGCATGACCCAGGCGTTGAACGGACTCATGGCCGGCCCGGTGTTGCGCAAGAACGGCAACAGGGGATCTTCAAGAAAGGCCTCGCTGGACAGAATGCACCCGCCAAGACAGCGCCCCTGTCCGTCAATATGCTTGGTCGACGAATAAACCACCACGTCCGCCCCCAGCTCCACCGGTTTCTGGAGAACCGGGGTGGCGAATACATTATCCACGATCACCCTTGCTCCCACGGCGTGAGCGATGGTGCACACCGCCTCCACATCCACGATATCGAGAGTCGGATTGGCCGGCGATTCGAGGAAAAACAGTTTCGTATTGTCTCGCACGGCGTTCCGCCAAGCGTCCGCGTCCCTGCCATCAACCAGCGTCGCCTCGATACCGAACCGGGGCAGCAGGGTCTCGATCACCCAACGGCACGACCCGAACAGGGCCCGGCCTGAGACCACATGATCTCCGGCCCCGAGCTGACAGAGAATTGCCGCAGTGACCGCGGCCATACCGGAAGCTGTGGCGCGCGCCGCTTCTGTCCCTTCGATCAGCGCCATTCGTTCTTCAAACATGGCGATCGTCGGGTTTCTGAGCCGCGAATAGGTGTAACCGTCCTGTTCCCCGGCAAACCGCGCAGCGGCATCCTCGGCAGCCTCATAAGCATAGCCCGAGGTCATGAAGAGCGCCTCGCTGGTCTCGCCCAGCTCGCTGCGCCAGGTACCACCGCGCACCAACTGGGTTTCCAGCCGCCAGGCCTTGGTCTTCCTGCGATCAAATCCGGTCTTGCGTTTCATGATCTTGGGTCCGCTTGCGTCCGTCTGTCCGCCCTGATTAGGGCTGGCGCACCCAAAGGTCAAGCGACGGCGCGCTCAGGCCGAACAGGAACCGCCCCCCAGCACACAGAACCGGGCGCAGTGGGGATGGTTCAGGGCAACACTGCCCGAGGCGTCGTCAAGGGTCCGCCCAAGCTCGAACCGGGGATCATAGGGTAGAAGGGTACAAGCCACCACCACCGGATGGTTGGCGCCCTTGCGCTTGACCACCATACGCGATGAGGCACACATCATGTCCGCCGGATTGACCTTCAGGATGTCCCAGCAGGCGGTGCTGATCTCGGGAACGTCGAGGCGTTCGTCCATCTCGGGGAACAGAACGAGTTCCGCCGGGTTTCGGGGATCGAGCGCCAGACCGATTTCGCTGGCGAGTTCACCATAAGCGCGGCGCAACGCGTCCTCCCCATCGCCAAACAGGGTGCGCCCTGCCAGATGAACTCGAAACCGGTTGGCGGCAAGCCACCGAAGTCCCTCGATCATCGGCTGCCAGCTCCCCTCCCCCCGGATTTCCTCATGGCGGGCCTGCGTCGGGTGATCGATCGAAACCCTGAGGGTGAGCTTTTCGCCAAACTGCTCCCGCAGCGCCAGCAGACGTTCCTTCGCGCGCATCATCGGTCGCATGGCATTGGTGAGCACGAGAACATCAAAACCACGCGCCAGGGCATCGCCCAGCATGTCGTAGATTTCGGGGTTCATGAATGGCTCGCCGCCGGTAAAACCGATCTCCCGGGTGGGCAGGCCGCCCCTTTCGATTTCGTCAAAGTATTGCGCCACCTCGTGGGCGCGGATGTAGGCCAGCCGGTCGTTCTTCGGGCTCGATTCGATATAACAGCCCGTGCACTCCAGATTGCACAGCGTACCGGTGTTGATCCACAGCGTCTGGAGAACGCCGAGTTCGACGCACGCGCGCGGTGTCCCATCGGCGGTGACCGTCGGGTCCTTGAATTTTTCTGACGCTAGAGGGGCACTGACCTCTGGGGACATGGGCATCCCTTGGTAAACTCCGATATCGCCAAGGTACGGCCACCGACACAGCCATTCAACGCCCAGGCCGCTGGCTCAAGCAGATGTGATGGCAGCCTTCCCTGCCTTCGTTCCCGTCTTCAATTCCCGCCTTCGGGGAATGACAAACAACCGGGTCTGCGGATGCATTCCTCTTTTCTTCGCAACAGAGTCTTGGTAAAGATGCGCGTCGCAGGCGGGTGTAGCTCAATGGTAGAGCAGCAGCTTCCCAAGCTGAAGACGAGGGTTCGATTCCCTTCACCCGCTCCAACCCTTGCAAAAAACGGCGGCCCCGGGGCCGCCGTTTTGCTTCTGGATATGCTGGACCGCGCGGGCGTCAGCCCTTCCTGCACCGCCGCGCCAGGCCCAGGCCCGCAAGCCCCAGGCCAAGCAGAGCTAGCGGAAGCGGGACTGGTATATCGTGCCGCACCTCAAAGTGGATCAGCATGAAATCCCCGACCGAGACAGAGCTGTCACCATTATTGGTAATGCTGAGCGAATTTTCGCTAAACACCGGAACAATATCTGCCCCCCAGGTGGACGACTGATCCACAGTCGCACCAACAATCTTGCCAGGCCCGCTCCAGACCAGGTCGTGCCATACGAAGTTGAGGTCTTCGATGAGGCTGTTTGTATTGAAGATCCAGTCTAGCCGCAGCGAGGACGCTTCCACGTCTATCGTCACAGCATCGAAAAAGGACAGCTCCGGCCCCAGACCTTCGGTGACAATGAATGGTTCGCTGAACGGCGGCGCACAGTTGGTGCATTCGAACGTCAATTGCTGCCCGATCAGGCTTGCGTTGGCGGTCCCGCACAGCATCAATGACGCTGTGATTCCCCCGACGACCCAAACAACCAGTTTCTTTAATAGCATGAATTGCTCCTCGATCTGTGTCTGAATTGATGCGGATATACAGTGACCGAGGCACTCCCTCGAAGCACGAATACGCATCGATGTGTGCGCCAAAGCAATTCCTATGCCACACGGAAGAAACCGCGTATATCAGGGGATTTAATTTTTAATCAAAGCAACCAGTGTGAGTTTTTGTAAATTTTTCCGACACAAAAATTATAGTTCATCCGGCAGCTTGCATCGTCTTGCGGGTGGAGCCATCTGCCACAGACCGAACGCCCTATGTCACGGCTCGGTCGGAGAATGAGTTATCTCAAAGATTGTATCCGACCCAGGAACCGGGCAGAGTCGCACCCGCCATTGGCGCACAACCAAAATCCCGGCGCAGAGACGAACCACGTTTCACGCCCCAACCAGCTTGAGCTGCGGTTTTTTCGCAGCCCCGGCCGTCTTCCGGGTTCCCCGCCCCACACCCACATAGGTGAAGCCGTATTGTTCCGGTTCCCCGTTCGCATAGATATTGCGCAGATCCACGAGCACCGGTGACCGCATCAATCGGGCCGCGCGCGCCAGGTCGAGCGCACGAAACTGGTTCCATTCGGTAATGATGACGAGGGCGTCGGCACCCTCCATGGTGGCGTACGCGTCCTGTCTGTAATCAATATCGGGCATCAGGGCACGGGCCTGTTCCATGCCCTCGGGATCATAGGCCGCCACAGTCGCACCCGCCGCCAATAGTCCCGGCACGATGACCAGCGCCGGGCTTTCGCGCACATCATCCGTGTTGGGTTTGAAGGTGAGGCCAAGAACCGCGATCCTCTTGCCCGCCACGCTACCCCCGCAAGCGGAAACGATCTTGTCCACCATGGCCGCCTTGCGCCGATCGTTGACCGCGACAACCGCTTCCACAATGGTCGTCGGCGCACCGGCGTCCCGGGCCATTTCGATGAGCGCCAGCGTATCCTTGGGAAAGCAGCTTCCACCATAACCCGGTCCCGCGTGCAGAAACTGACTGCCGATGCGCTTGTCGAGTCCCATGCCTTTGGCCACGTCCTGAACATCGGCCCCCAGTTTTTCGCAAAGCGCGGCCATCTCGTTGATGAAGCTGATCTTGGTCGCGAGAAAAGCGTTTGACGCATACTTGATCAGTTCGGCGCTCTCGCGGGTGGTAAACACCACCGGCGTCTCGTTGAAGAAAAGCGGACGGTAAAGATCGCGCATCACCGCGCGCGCCTGTTCACTAAGGGTGCCAATCACCACCCGGTCAGGACGCATGAAGTCCTCGATCGCTGCGCCCTCCCGCAGGAACTCGGGGTTGGAAACCACGTCAAAACGCCGCCCGGGCTGGCGCGCGCGCATCCGCTTGTGGATCTGCGACCCGGTCCCCACTGGCACCGTGGACTTGGTCACCACCACTGTATACCCGCCCAGATGGTCGGCGATCGCGTCCGCCGCCGCATACACCGCCCCCAGATCGGCATGGCCATCGCCCGGGCGCGACGGTGTGCCGACAGCAATGAATACGGCGTCGGAGGAAGGCACTGCGGCCGCAAGATTCTCGGTAAAGCGCAACCGCCCGGCCCGCATGTTGCGGACCACGAGATCCTCCAGACCGGGCTCATAGATCGGAATCTCGCCCTTTCTCAGCCGTGCGATCTTGGCGTCATCCTTGTCGACGCACACCACGTCATGCCCGAACTCCGAAAAGCATGCGCCCGAGACCAGCCCCACATAGCCGCTGCCCACCACGGTTACGCGCATCGCGTCGCTCCTTTCGCATCGTCAAGGTCCAACGCCTTGAGAAAGTCCCTGAATTCGCCGCCGAGATCCGGACGCTCCAGCCCCAACACCACATTGGCCGCCAGGTAGCCCACCTTGTCGCCACAGTCGAAACGCGTTCCCTCAAACCGGTATCCGTAAAAGGGCATGGTGCCGACCAGCTTTGCCAGGGCATCGGTCAACTGGATCTCGCCACCTGCCCCCGCCTCAAGCCTCGACAGATGGGTGAACACCGCGGGGTCCAGAATATACCGCCCGACAACCGACAGCGTGGAGGGCGCCTCTTCGGGGTGCGGCTTTTCCTCCAGTCCCTTGACCTCCACAACACGCCCCTTGGTCACCCCCGGCGAGACGATACCATAGCGATCGGTGTGCCGGCGCGGCACATCCATCACCGCCACGAGATTTCCACCAAGGTCCCGGTAGGCCTCCACCATCTGCTTGAGACAGGGTGCTGCGCCATGCATCAGATCATCGGGCAACAGGACTGCAAACGGCTCGTCGCCAACAAAGTCCCGCGCACACCACACGGCGTGCCCCAGCCCGAGCGGCACCTGCTGACGGGTGTACATGATCCGGCCCGCTTCCAGGTTGGTACACTCAAGCGCCGCCAGTTCCTGAATCTTGTGACGGCTTTCCAGAACCGCCTCCAATTCGTAGGCGTGGTCGAAATAGTCCTCGATGGCGGATTTGCCGCGCCCGGTTACCAGAACGAAATCCTCGATCCCGGCAGCGCGCGCCTCGTCAATGGCATATTGAATAAGCGGTCGGTCCACCACCGGCAGCATTTCCTTGGGAACCGACTTGGTGGCGGGCAGGAAACGAGCCCCCAGGCCGGCAACCGGAATAACAGCCTTGCGTACGGGTTTCATCGGATGACCCGGCCTGCTCATCAGTGCACCGTCCGGTCGGGGGCAGCCTCGGGCACAACCGAAAACACCTCATCGTTGCCGGCAAGATAACGTCGTGTCAGCCGTTTGCCCAGTTCCACCGCCGGCTGGGTAAACGGATCAACCCCGAACAGGTGGGCCGCCATAACGGTTTCCAGTATGAAATGCATCATCAGGGCGCCCAGGGTTCGCTCATTCACCTGCTTGACCCGGATATGCCGGAACGGGCGGCCATGACGCCTGAGCGCTTCGATGGTCGCGGCGCCTTCGGCCGCCACAAGGTCGCCGATGGTGTGCCCGGACAGGTAGCCGAGCTCCGGGTCATCAATCAGCGTGCTGTCGATGACCGGCCCGGCCCCGCTGGTATCGGTGGTGATGATGGTGAAGAACTTGTCGCGAGGGCCATCCAGGAACAACTGCAACTGGCTGTGCTGATCCACGGGCCCAAGGGCAGTGAGCGGCGTGGTCCCGGCGCCATTCTTGGCAACGCTTTCGGCCCAGAGCTGTTTGTACCACGCAGAAAATGGCTCAAGACGGGACTCATAGGGCATCAGGACATTGATATTGATATTGCGGGTCGCTTTGAGCGCATAGATCAGACCAGCCCCCTGCACCGCTGGAACGTCCTGGCTGAAAGGCGCGTTCAGGGCTTGCAGCAGGACCTTTTCTGCCCCCTCTCGCAAGGCAATGGCATCCAGGCCCGCGATCATTGCGGGCAATACGCCAACGATGGAGAAAACCGAATAGCGCCCTCCCAGATCGGGGTCATGGTCGTGAACAGGCAGTTCCCACTTCTCGGCAAAGCGTCGCAACGGGCTTTCCCCCGGCTGCACGATCACCGTGAAATAGCGCTTCAGATCGTGTTCTGGCACACGCAGGCGCAGGGCGGAAAAGCAGGTCACGAGCTGGGCCAGCGTCTCCGGCGTGGTGCCAGACTTGGAGATCACCACGAAATGGGTACGCCGCAAATCCAGGTCACGCAGAAAAGTCTCCATGGTTTGAGGCGCCAGATTGTCGGCAAAATGAAGTCGGGTCACGGTTTCATCCCGTGACACCTGCGGGCCCTTCAGGGCGGCCAGCGCCTGCGCCCCAAGGCTCGCCCCACCGGTCCCCAGAATCACCACGTCGCTGAACTGGTCCCGAATGCCCTCGGCGATATCACGAATGCGGGCAAGGTCGTCCCGCGCTCCGGGCAAGCGCAACACCGGAAGGGTCTGTTTTGCATAGGCGTCCCGAATCGCATCGAGACCGGCCTCGACCCGGCTGACTTCCTGCGGCAGGTTGGGAATCGGGTTTTCAATGTCCTGCTGGTACATGGACCTTCGCTTTCCCCCGCCTTGATCCCTTTTATTCAGCATTACCGTCCCGGAAAAACGGGATCCGGCGTTCCTTTTACACCTATTCGCGACAGGTCGTAACCGCCTTTCATGGCAACAATTGGGCGGGCTACGCCGGCGGAAGTTCGAATCGCGCGAGAGCGGCATTGCACCGATCTGGCAATTGCGCTAGGAGCAGAGGCGATCAGATCAAAGGAGTTGGCCGGTGCCCCGAATTGCCTATGTGGACGGTCGTTATGTACCCCTGCGTCAGGCCGCGATTCATATCGAAGACCGCGGCTACCAGTTCGCTGATGGCGTTTACGAGGTCTGCGCCGTCGTCAACGGTGTCATCCTCGACATGGACGCCCATCTTGACCGGCTTGACCGATCGCTTCACGAACTCCGGATCCGGCAACCACTGGAGCGCACCGCACTCAGGGTTGTGATGCGCGAAACCTTGCGGCGCAATCGCATTCGCCATGGAATCATCTACATTCAGGTCACCCGCGGCGTCGCCCGGCGGGATCACCCTTTCCCGGCGGCGTCCCATCCGGTGGTTGTCATGACCGCCCGGTCGGTTGATTTCTCCCGGATTATCGAGCGCGCCGCCCTCGGCGTCCCGGTCATCACCGTACCGGACCAGCGCTGGGCACGACGCGACATCAAATCCATTTCCCTGCTGCCCAACGTCCTTGCCAAACAGACTGCCTACGAGAAGGGCGCCTATGAAGCTTGGCTGGTGGACGACGACGGCCATGTCACTGAAGGCAGTTCCACCAACGCCTGGATTGTCCCCACCGAAGGCGTTCTGGTGACGCGCCCGTTGGGCCCCGACATCCTTGCCGGCGTCACCCGGGCGGGCCTCGTGGAGGTGGCGCGCAAGGTCGGCATGCGGGTGGAAGAGCGCACCTTCACGGTGACCGAGGCCAAGAAATCGCGAGAGGCGTTTCTGTCGAGCACCACCAATTTTGCCATGCCCGTCGTCTCGGTCGATGGCGAACCGATTGGCACGGGAAAACCGGGGTCGGCGACACGCGCGCTGTTGAAAGGCTACTGGCAGCGGATCATGGACGAGACCGGCGTGACCGCCTCCGACATCCCGGGGCTCGCAAAGCTCTAATCGCTTTGATCGGGCGATGGTGATACCGGGGCTCGATCACAGAATGCGCGATCATGGGATCGCTTGTGTTTCCAGTCAAAACGCAGCTTGCGCCGCTCCTCCACCGGCAACCGCTCGGCCATCGCGATGGTCGCTGTCCGGATCGCGTTCTCGACGGCGTCGTAGTGGCGCTGCATGGCGTCGAGGGCCGCCTCGAGAGCGCCCATATCCACCTCATCGGCAAGCATCAACTTGTGAATTTCGTCGCGCAGTTCACGAACCCGCCGCAGATCGCCACGCACCGAACCCAGCTTGTCACGGACCACCTCGCTGACGATGCGCTGCCCTTCCGGCGACAGGTCTCTGGCAAGCTGGTGAAAACCATGATGGAGCCCGATGAACGGGCGGGGCTCATGAAACGCCCGCCCGATCACATAGCCGCCAATAAACAGGTTGAGTGCCAGGGAAACGCCAAGCGCGATCCCCAGCCATCGAACCGTCTTGCGCGAGGGAGAAGGGGCGTCAGTCATGGCATTGTTTCCTCAGTGAGCGTCGGCAAGGTGTTCACGTCGAGCGCCACAATATAGGGGGTCAGGTCAGTGTCGGGCTCCATAAACAGGCCGGGGGCGACAACGCCGCTCAAAAAACCGAGAACACTGGCCGCCGCAAGACCAACCAGCTGCGGCCAGAACGCCCGCATGACCCGGCCGGTTGACCATGGCCGCTCCCCGCCACGCAACACCCCACGCTGGCTCAGCACCCGCTGGCGCAGCCCGGGCGGCAGGGGTGGATCCGGCAGAGCGGCAAGCATCCGATCCACCTGTTCACGGGCAAACTGATTGCTATCGCCGGCGTCGGTCATCGGTTCAATCCTCCAACAATTCGCTCTTTCGGCCTGCCAGGGTGCGAACCAGAGTGCGTCGGCCGCGCACCAACAAGGCTTCAAGCGCCTTGACCCCCACATTGAGCGTCGTCGCCGCTTCCCTGTTGGTCAGGCCTTCGTAATAGGTCAACAACAGGGCCGCCCGCTGACGCTCCGGCAACTGCAGGAGAGCAGCCATCACCAGACGCGCGCGCTGTGTGGCGTGCAGCTCTGTCGCCGGATTGCCTGGACCCGCCGGGTCTTCGTCAAGTTCCGGTTCAAAGGGCGGGCGACGGCGCATCATGTCGACACACAGATTGTAAAGAAGCCGGTAGAACCAGGCCTTGAAGCTGCCGCGACGCGCGCGCCATTGCCCCGCTTTTTGCCACAACCGAAGGAATGCCTCCTGAACCGCGTCCTCGGCCTCCCCGTACTGGCCCACCATTCGATAGGCGAAGCGATAGGCCGAATGAAGGTGCCGATCGACCAGCATTTCGTATGCCGCTTCATCGCCGTCTGTCAGCCGCGCCATCAAAGCCTCGTCGCTTGGTTCCGAAGACGCGGAGCCCGCTACCGTCACTGTTGCCGTTGCCCTCAAACACCCACTCGCCAAAAATCCGACCTCGCCCATGATCGGCCAATCTCAGGAATAGTACGGCCGGACCGCCAAAACCCTGCGCTGCCGGGCGCAGTCACCTTCCCTCGACCGGGGCCTTGGACGACGCCACCGAAAGCCGCGCCGATGTTGCGCCCAGCACCTTGTCGTCTCTGTCCTCCAGTTCCAGTTCCTCGATCCGCTCGGCCCGGCGCTGAATCTTGTCGGATGAAATACCAATCTGTCGCAAGTCCTCCTCCGCCTGGCCAAAATGGCGGCTGAGGTTCTGGACCCGGGTGTCAAGCCGCGCCACATCGTCGAGCAACTTGCGCACCTCGGCCTGGATCACATGCGCCTGCTCACGCATCCGCGCGTCCTTCAGAACGGCACGAACCGTGTTCAGGGTGGCCATCAGCGTGGTCGGTGAGACGATCCAGACACGTGAGGCATAAGACTTTTCCACCACCCCCGGGAAATTGGCGTGGAGTTCTGCGTAAACCGCTTCACTGGGCAGGAACATCAACGCCGACTCAGCGGTTTCACCTTCTATGATATAGCGCTCGGAGATGGCCCTGACATGTTTCAGAATATCATCGGCAAATCGTTTTTCCGCCTGTTTGCGCCCGGCGTCATCAGCATTGCGCAGTGCGTGATAACTTTCCAGCGGAAACTTGGCGTCAATGACGATATCCCCGGGCGGTTTGGGCAACTTGATCAGGCAGTCTGCCCGCCGGCCGTTGGACAACGTGGTCTGGAAGCTGTAGGCGGATGGCGGCAGCGCGTTTTGAACAATTGCATTGAGCTGGACTTCGCCAAACGCCCCGCGGGCCTGCTTGTTGGCCAGAATATCCTGCAACCCAACCACTTGCCCCGATAGCTCGGTGATGTGCTTCTGGGCCTCGTCAATGACCGAAAGCCGGGTTTGCAACTCGCCAAGAGTCTTGGCCGTGTCCGTGGCCGACTTTGCAAGACTTTCACCAAGCCGTCCGGACAGTGCGTCGAACCGCTCCTCCAGCGCCTTGGCCATCGCGGCCTGAGCTCTGCTGTGGTTCTCGGTA
Organism: Alphaproteobacteria bacterium; assembly: GCA_003695065.1. Classification (GTDB taxonomy): domain Bacteria; phylum Pseudomonadota; class Alphaproteobacteria; order Sphingomonadales; family Govanellaceae; genus J090. The sequence continues at coordinate 19,073 of RFJA01000270.1, read as the reverse complement.
AGCTGACTGATCCGCCCCGCCAGCTCCTGTTGCGTGGTCTGCAAATCCGCCGCCAGGCGCGCGAAGGCTTCCCGCTCGCCGGCCCGCTGAGCACGGGCCCGCTCCATCCGCACCGCCAACCACAAAACAATGCCCACAACACCGGCACACAGCAGGGCCAGGGCAGCAATCGTTTCCGCGCTCATGCCCGTCATCAATAATCGCTCCCTTCCGCATTACGCCACAACTTGACGGTGGCTCGCCAGCATATTACCTACAGTCTGAATAGCATTTTGTGAGACGATATGGCCATTCTTCCAATCATCACGGCGCCCGATCCGCGCCTCAAAACTATTTCCAGGCCGGTGGAACGGGTGGACGATGACTTGCGTCGGCTGATGGACGACATGCTGGAAACCATGTATGCCGCCCCCGGAATCGGGCTGGCTGCAATTCAGGTCGGTGTGCCCAAGCGGGTTCTGGTAATCGACCTGTCCGAAGAAGAGGGCGTCAGAAAGCCGCTCTATTTCGTCAATCCGGAAATCGTGGACGCGGCGGAGGAATACTCGGTCTACAACGAGGGGTGCCTGTCGCTGCCCGATCAGTATGCCGAGGTGGAACGCCCGTCGGAGGTCACGGTACGCTTCCTCGATTACCATGGCGAACCGCAGGAAATACATGCTACCGGGCTTCTCGCCACATGCATTCAGCACGAAATGGATCACCTTGATGGCGTTCTTTTCGTGGATCATCTGTCCAGTCTCAAGCGCAACATGATCCTGCGCAAGCTCAAGAAGATGCAGCGCCTCGCCGAAACCGGATAGCCAGCATCAGGGGGGATGATCATGGCGGCACTGCGGCTTGCCTTCATGGGTACACCCGACTTCGCGGTGCCCAGCCTGGAGGCGCTGATCAGGGCAGGCCATCAGATCGTGGCGGTTTATACCCAGCCGCCCCGGCCGGCCGGACGCGGTAAGAAACCGCGCCCTTCCCCGGTGCATCAGGCAGCCGCTGCCCACGGTATCCCGGTGTTCACACCGGCACGCCTCAAGGACGCTGCGGAACAGGACAGGTTTCGCGCTCATGACCTCGACGCCGCCGTGGTGGTGGCCTATGGGCTGATTCTTCCCAGACCGATTCTCGATGCGCCGCGGTTCGGTTGCATCAACGTGCACGCGTCGTTATTGCCACGCTGGCGCGGCGCGGCCCCGATCCAGCGCGCCATAATGGCCGGAGATGCCGAGACTGGCGTTTCCATCATGAAAATGGATGAGGGACTTGATACCGGTCCGGTGCTGGCAACCCAGCGCACGGCGATCACGTCGGACGATACAGCCGGTACGCTTCATGACCGGCTAGCCAAGATGGGAGCGGCGCTTCTGGTGCCAACACTGGTGTCCTACGCGACCGGCGCATTACACCCCCGGCCACAACCCGAACAGGGTGTGACCTACGCAAGCAAAATCGACAAGGATGAAGCCCGCATTGACTGGACCCGGCCCGCCGCCGAGATCGCGCGCCAGATTCGGGCCATGGCACCGTATCCCGGGGCATGGTGCCTGCACCGCGGCAATCGGCTGAAAGTCCTTCAGGCAGAACCGACCGGGGGCGAGCGTACGGCTTCGCCCGGAACCGTCGTTGCCGCGCCCCTGACGGTGCAATGCAAGGATGGTGGGCTCGCACTGCTGACCGTCCAGCGCGCCGGCAAATCACCGATGACCGCTGAAGAACTGGTCCGAGGCTATCCCCTCGAACCGGGCGAAAGCCTGGAGTAGGCTGATGCCGCGCTACAAGCTCACCCTCGAATATGATGGCAGCCGACTCGCGGGGTGGCAGATTCAGGACAACGGGCCGAGCGTTCAGGGACATCTCGAAGCTGCCATCAAGGCCTTCTCGGGCGAACGGGTTCGGGTTCATGCCGCGGGGCGCACAGATGCCGGGGTCCATGCGCTTGGCATGGTGACACATTTCGATCTGTCGCGCGCGTTCGCGCCGGAACGGGTCCAGGGCGCGCTCAACCACTACCTTCGTGACACGCGCATCGCCGTCCTCGCCGCCGAACAGGTCAGCATGGACTTTCACGCCCGGTTCTCTGCTGTCCGGCGAACCTACCTCTACCGCATCATCAACCGGCGCGCGCCGCTGACGCTGGACCGCGCCAGGGCCTGGCACGTGATTCCCGAACTGGACGCCGGGGCCATGCATGAAGCGGCGCAGCATCTGGTGGGTCGGCACGACTTCACCACCTTCCGCCACGCTCAGTGTCAGGCCCAGTCTCCGGTCAAAACCCTGGACTACCTGGTGGTGGAGCGCGAAGGTAACGAGATCTTCGTGCATACTGCAGCGCGCTCGTTCCTGCATCATCAGGTGCGCTCGATGGTGGGCACACTCAAGCTGGTCGGCGAAGGGAAATGGGCGCCTGAGGATGTGAAGGCAGCGCTCGAAGCCCGCGATCGGCGCGCCCTCGGCTTCAACGCGCCGCCCGACGGGCTCTATTTCGTGGCGGCCGATTACTGAGTGGTGACCAGAATTGGCTCACCAAGAACCACCGTCACCACCCGGGCAATGGCGGCACTTGCCACCAGATCAACCAGCACAACCGCCGCTGCGACGAGCCCACTGCCAAGTGCCACCCTTGCCACAAACCACTGATAGGCCAAAATCAGGCCGTAAGCCAGCAGCAGCACCGCGCCAAACGCGGTAGCGCCCAGTCCGCCCCACACGGCGATCATCATCACCGGCAAACGGATGACCAAGGCAATAACCCGCGACCAGTTGAAGGCAATGACCAGCCCCGCATAGCCTTCGGCCACGCCGGCGATACGGGTCAGCGGGATCATCAACACCGCAAACACCAGCCACATCAGCACATAGCCCATGGCTGCGGCCAGATAGAACGAGCCGAAGACCGCCGTCTTGCCGGCGGCGGCAACCATCATCTCGGCTGCCTCGCGTTCCAGTAGAACATGAAGCGCGAACAGCGGTGCGCCGACCGCGGCGGCTAGGAAGGAATGCCAGAATCCGGCGGCGGTAATCTCGAACCGGTCGAATCCGCTCCGGTCGAAATTGGCAAGCCGCCACGCGCCCCATAACGCGCTCAGGATGCGCGCGACCTCGCTCATGTGACATCCCTGCTAACAAAAAACCCATCCAGAATCTCGCGGTAGATCCGGGTCAATGTCTCCAGATCGGCAAGCGCCACGCGCTCGTCCACCTTGTGCATGGTCTTGCCCACGAGCCCGAATTCGACCACCGGGCAGGCGTCCTTGATAAAGCGGGCATCGGACGTGCCGCCACTTGTGCTGAGTGCCGGCGATCGTCCGGTTACCCGCTCCACCGCCCCGGCGACCAGACCGCTCAGCAGCCCCGGCGGGGTCAGAAACGGCTCGCCCGAAATATGGGTTTCCAGGTCAAACCTGCCGCCCACGGATTCGCAGGTCTCCCGGATCCAGCGCACCAGATCCTCGCCGGTATGACGGTCATTAAACCGAATGTTGAGCCTGGCGGTCACCTTGGCCGGGATCACGTTGGTCGCGTCGTTGCCCACGTCGACGCTGGTGATTTCCAGATTGGATGGCTGGAAATGCTCGGTCCCTTCATCGAGAACCCTGCTGGTCAGAAGGCGCAGGATCTCCACCATCCGCGGCACCGGGTTGTCGGCAAGATGGGGATAGGCCACATGCCCTCCCGTGCCATGAACCGTGATCCGGGCATTCAGGCTGCCGCGCCGCCCGATCTTGATCATGTCGCCAAGCGCGTCGGGGTTGGTGGGCTCGCCAACCAGACAGGCGTCGATCACTTCGCCCTGGCTCTTCAACCAGTCGAGCACCTTGCGTGTGCCGTTGATGGCGACACCTTCCTCGTCCCCCGTGATCAACAGACTCACCGATCCCGGAACCTGTCCGTCATGGTCCTTGAGGTAAGCGCTCAGCGCGGCTACGAAACAGGCGATTGCGCCCTTCATGTCGGCCGCGCCGCGGCCGTAAAGGACTCCATCCCGTATCGCCCCCTCGAACGGATCCACCGACCACTGCTCCCGCGCCCCGACCGGCACCACGTCGGTATGTCCGGCATAGCAGAAATGAGGCGCTTCCCGACCCAACCGGGCATATAGATTGTCCACCCGCTCCGCTCCGTCGTCATCGAACGGAAGACGTCGGCAGGTGAAGCCCAGTCCTTCCAGTACGCCCTGGAGCACGTCGAGCGCGCCGGCGTCCATCGGGGTCACGCTGGGGCAGCGGATCAGCGCCTGGGCCAGCGCCACCGCATCCACGATGCCATCGTTGATCAGGGAATCGGACAAAGGGTCAGGTCCTCAGAAGCTCGTTGATGCTCGTCTTCTCGCGGGTCCGCGCGTCCACCTTCTTGACGATCACGGCCGCGTAGAGGTTCGGTCCGGGCGAGCCATCCGGCAGCGGTTTGCCGGGCACCGTCCCCGGCACCACCACCGAGTAGGCGGGCACCCGGCCGTAGTGCACCTCTCCGGATTCGCGATCGATGATCTTGGTCGAGGCACCGATATAAACCCCCATTGACAGGACGGCGCCTTCCTCGACAATCACACCCTCGGCCACTTCCGAGCGGGCACCAATGAAGCAGTTGTCCTCGATGATCACCGGCCCCGCCTGCAGCGGTTCGAGGACGCCGCCGATACCGGCCCCGCCCGAAATATGACAGTTCTTGCCAATCTGGGCGCACGACCCCACGGTCGCCCAGGTGTCGACCATGGTTCCCTCGTCCACATAGGCCCCCAGATTGACGAATGACGGCATCAGCACCACACCCTTTGCGATATGCGCAGAGTGCCGGACGATAGCGCCGGGAACAGCGCGAAAACCCGCTTCGCGAAACCGCGCTTCGTCCCACCCGGCGAATTTGGACGGAACCTTGTCGAACCATGGCGTATTGTCGCCGGGACCGCCGGCGATGGTCTCCATGTCATTGAGCCGGAAGGACAACAATACCGCCTTCTTGGCCCACTGGTGGACAACCCACGCCCCATTCTCCTTGGACGCGACACGAATCTCGCCCCGGTCAAGAGCCTCAAGCGCAGCCGTCACCGCATCACGCACCTCGCCCCGGGTATCGGGGCCAATGTGGTCGCGATCCTCCCACGCTTTTTCGATAACGGACTGGAGGGTATGGTCGATCATCGGGCGGCTCCCTGGCATTTGCAGTGACTGGACAAAAAATCGGCCTTTGACATGGCAAAGGCCGGCAGTCCTGTCAACCAATACCGTGCCCGCTTCACCGCATGGCCCCGACGAGGCCCGCCAACCAGTCGGCCAGGTCGTCGATCACATGATCGATGAAGCGCTCGTCCGCACCATCCCCTGACCAGTCGGTGGCCGTGGGACGCCAGACCGTGGTCATCCCAAGCTCCGCCGCCGGAATCAGATTCCGTGCGATATCCTCCACCATCACCGCGCGCGCCGGATCGATTCCATAGCGATCCACAAGTTTTTGATAGCCTGACCGGTCCGGCTTGGGCGCAAAACCGGCATCGCGAATGTCGAAGATGCCATCGAACAGACCGGCAAGTCCCAACCTGTCGAGTATTTTTTCTGCGTAATCCGTCGATGCATTGGTGTGGATGAACTTGCGCCCGGGCAACCGGCTGACGGCGCGCGCCAGGACCGGATCCGGAGGCACTGCCGAAACATCGATATCATGGACAAAGGCGAGATACTCGTCAGCGTCGATCTCATGCTCGCTCATGAGACCGCGCAGGGTGGTCCCGTATTCCCGGAAATAGCGTTTCTGGATGCGCCGGGCCTGCTCGGCCTCAAGGCCGAATCGCTTGGCAATGAATGCCGCCATGCGCCGGTCGACCTGATCGAACAGATTGCACTCTGCCGGATATAGCGTGTTGTCGAGGTCGAATATCCACGCCTCGAACCCCTCCCAAAGACCGGGGGCAACGGATCGTATTTCGTTCGGCCCGGTTAAAGTCATGTTAACGCCCTTCCGCTAGGTAGAGACTCGTATATCACATAACCGATGAGCAGGGCTGACCTCATATCATGTGTGCCGAAGTGGTGAAGGTTGCAAGCCTCAAGACTGGCGGGTCTAAAAATACGGAGGACGATGCGGACTGGGTGTTCGATGCCGCTACCGCGGTGAAACTGTTCACCGGGCCGGCTCTCGTGGTATCGGAGCAGGCTAGGCCTTTGCTGCGCAATGTCCATTCCGACGTTCTGGTCGAGGCCCTAGACGACCCCTTGTCGCCGCTGCGCGGGCTGGTCGCCCGTTGCCTCGACATTCTGGCACCACAGTTTCAGAAACTGACGGTGAACGCCACCGCAGGCGCTCGCTATTTCGAAGTCTACGCAGTCCCACTCTATAACCGGAACCGGGAAGAGCGAGGCGGCACCCCCAACGTGCTGCTGATAGGACGCGAATCGACACTCGACCACAATCTGACGAAAGCGCTGGTTGAATCCCGCCAGATGTTCAAGGATCTGGTCGGCTGTTCCGCCGATTTTGCCTGGGAGACCGATTCCCAGGGAATATTGCGTTATGTCTCGCCGCGAGGCGGTTTCGGGTACCGGGCTCATGATCTGACCGGACGGTGCGCCGCAGATCTGCTGGCACCGGACCAGAAAGGTGACAACCCGTTCATCGCCCGCCAGCGAGTGGACGGGGAAACGATTTTCCTGCGGCGCGCTGACGGATCCATAATTCCTGTATCCGTCTCGGCCACGCCGATATTGAATCAGAAGGGCGAATGGCTTGGTGCGCGCGGCCTGTGCCATGACATTGAAGCGTTGAACCGGAGCGAACGAGCACGCCGCGAAGCGGACGTCCGGCTCGCGCTCAACCGCCAGCTCATCGATACAGCGCGAAAGCTGGTCACCCCGAAACGGCTGTTCAATGCCATGGCGGAAATCATCGCCAGCAGCCTGAATACATCGTGCCTGATTTTAGATTGTCAGGATACGGAGGTCTATTGTCGCGGCGCGTCACCGGACGCCTTTGCAGGCGAAACGCTCACCGCGATCAGCCGGGAAGTCGCCCGCATCGCCGAAAGCCACCGCACATCGGCACGGCGCATCTACCGGATCGTCGAAGGTGACACCGGCTTTGATGTCGTTCCCCTGGTGCACCAGTCAACGGTGCAGGGGGCGCTTGTGGTGATGGCGACAGACCAGAACAATAGCGACCACCGTGACGAGCTTCTCGACGACATCTGCGATCATCTGGTTGTTGCCCTTGACCTGGCCGAAAAGCGGGAAAAGGTTCGCGCGCTGACCCGCGCCGACGAACTGACCGGCCTGATGACCGGAAGGGCGTTCGAGGAAGAGGTTGAAAAACGGATCGCGCATCAACAACGAACCGGCGCACCGGGCACGCTTCTGCTGGTGGCCGTGGACGATTTCGATCAGATTACGGATCGTTTTGGACGTGCCTCCAGCGAAGTCGTCCTGCAGAAAGTCGGTCGCCTGCTAAGCACGCATTCACGGGTCGGTGACCTGATTGGCCGTTTCCACGACGCACTGTTCGGACTGTGGCTTGAAGGAGCCAGTGAAGCCGGCGCCCGGCGCAAGGCGCGGATGATCATCAACAGCATGCACGACCTGAGCGTGGGTGCGCCGTCCCGGGCCGTCAGCCTGTCGGTGTGCGCGGGCGGTGCAATTCACCTGGCCGGTCACGAGACGGATCTGGACCGGTTGATGGCCCGGGCGCAAACCGCGCTGCGCGAGGCGCAGGAACGCGGCCGCGGACAATGGGCGCTTGCCATTTCCAAAACCGACGGGGACAACGATGTTTGAGAAAGTACTCGCCCTGGTACGCCGACGGCCGGATAGTGCCTGTGAAATGACCTATGAGGAAGCACGCGACATCCTGGAACAGGAGAACCAGCAGGCGAAGCTGGAACTGGCCGAACGCGAGGATGTGGAGCCTGAGATCCTGTACTATCTCGCAACCGACGATTCAGCCGATATCCGGCGCAGGATCGCCGGCAATCCAGCCACACCCCACCATGCCGACCGCATTCTCGCCGCCGACAACAATGACGATGTGCGCTGCGAGCTGGCGCGCAAGATTTCCCGACTTCTGCCGGACCTGGACCCCGACAGCCAGGCGACGCTGATGGAACGCACCATCATCGTGCTCGACATGCTGGCCCAGGACCAGTTGCCCCGGGTCCGCCAAATCATTGCCGAAGAGCTCAAGGCGACTGTCAAAGCCCCAAAACACATCATACGCAAGCTGGCCGAAGATCAGGTGCTTGAGGTCTGTGCGCCGGTGCTTGAATATTCGCCGCTGCTTTCAGACGAGGATCTGCGCGAAATCATTGCGTTCACCCGGGTCAAGGGTGCTCTCACCGCCATCGCGCGGCGCCAGAATATCAGCGAATCGGTGGCCGATGCCATCGCCGCGTCACTCGATGTGCCAGCGGTTGCCGCGCTCCTGGCCAATGAAAGCGCCCAGATCCGCGAGGAAACCCTGGATGCCATCGTGGACAATGCCGCCGATATCACCGACTGGCATGAATCGCTGGTACGCCGGCCCAACCTGTCGATTCGGCTGATGCGCAGGATCGCCTCCTTCGTGGCATCCTCCCTGATCAATGTGATGATCGAGGAGAACGACCTTGGCGCAGGCGACGGGGCGGCATTGCTCGGCCGGGTCCGTGAACGCATCGCTGATGAACAGGTCGATGCCGAAGAACAGCAGTCGGTGGCCGCCGTCGTCGCCGACCTGCACGACCGCGGCTTGCTCGACGACGGCTTCGTCATGGAAGCCGTCGAAAAAGGTCAGCGCGACGTGGTGATGCATGTTCTGAGCGTGCTCACAGGCATCGACTTCGACGACGTGCGGGACATCGTGCAGCGCAAAAACGCCAGGCGCATCACCGCCTTGGCCTGGCGTGCCGGCCTGTCCATGCGCACCGCCTTCCGTATTCAGAAAGACGTCGCCAAAATTCCGCCCAAAGAGCTGATCAACGCCCGCAACGGCTTCGATTACCCGCTGAGCGAAGGCCAGATGCAGGGTCTGCTGGAGCCCTATTTCTAATCCGCCTCTGGCAGGATGAGGGTACCAACCCCGTGCTCGGTGAACAGTTCCAGCAGGAGCGCGTGGGGCACCCGACCATCCATGATCACGGCGCCGGCGACCCCGTCTTTGACCACATCGAGACAGGTCTGGATCTTGGGTACCATGCCACCGTGGATGGTGCCGTCTTCAATCATCGCGTGGGCCTGATCGGCGGTCATGTTCTCGATGAGCTCGCCGTCCCCGTCGAGCACGCCCTGAACATCGGTGAGAAGCAACAGCCGTTCCGCCCTGACCGCCTTGGCGATGGCGCCGGCCATGGTATCGGCATTGATATTGAAGGTCTCTCCGCCAGCGCCAAAACCGATGGGCGCAATCACCGGGATCAGGTCGGAGCGCATGAACTCCATCAGGATATGCGGATTGACCGCCACCGGTTCACCGACAAAGCCGATATCGAGCACCTGCTCGATGTTTGATTCCGGATCGCGTTTGGTGCGCCTGAGCTTGCGTGCGCGCACCAGCCCGCCATCCTTGCCCGACAGCCCCACCGCGTTGCCACCGGCTTCATTGATCGCGGCCACCACGCCCTTGTTGATTCGGCCGCTCAGCACCATTTCGACGATTTCCACCGTGGCTTCATCGGTAACCCGCAACCCGTCAACGAAAGCGCTCTGGATCTTGAGCCGGTCGAGCATTTCGCCAATCTGCGGGCCACCGCCGTGGACCACAATGGGGTTCATGCCAACCTGTTTGAGGAGCACGATGTCCCGGGCGAATTCAAGCGCCCGGTTGGCGTCCCCCATGGCATGGCCACCATATTTGATGACAAAGTTCTTGCCGTGATAGCGGCGCATGTAGGGGAGCGCCTCGGTAATCGTACCCGCCTGCTTGAGCCAACGCCGCCTCAGCTTTTCTCTATCCGCCATCACATGTCCCTTTTTCTTTGCCTTATATGGAAAAACTCACGCCGTCGCCAGCGCGGCGAGGCGCGCGCGCAACTCCTCGATGCCGATGTTCTTCAGGGAACTGGTCAGCACCGGCACCGGATGGGCCGCCACATGTTTGGCGATCTCGGTCCGCACCCTTTCCAGATTCTTTGCCTGCTCGGCTCGGGTCAGCTTGTCGGCCTTGGTCAGCACCACCTGATAGGACACGGCGGCGGCGTCAAGCATCTCCATCATTTCCCGATCGGCTGCCTTGATGCCATGGCGCGCATCGATCAGCAGCACCACCCGGCGCAGATTGGCGCGTCCCCGCAGGTAGCCGCGCATCAGGGATTGCCAGGTGCGCGCCAGGGATTTCGAGGCCCGGGCGTACCCATACCCCGGCAGGTCAACCATCAGAAGATGGGGACCGTCAACAGCGCCGAGGCGAAAAAAGTTGAGCTCTCGCGTGCGACCGGGAGTGGCGGAGGTGCGGGCCAGCGTCTTGCGGCCGGTCAGCGCATTCACCAGGCTCGACTTGCCAACATTTGATCGCCCCGCGAAAGCGATCTCGGGCCCGGTTGCATCGGGCACCTGGTCCAGCGCCACTGCACCCAGCAGAAAGTCGCATCCCTGGGCAAACAGCCAGCGCCCGAACGCAAGCGCCTCCGGCTCGAGCTCCTTGTCAACCGCCCCGCCGGTGTCGGTCATTTGACCTCTACCGGAACCCCCATGCGCTTCATGATTACCCACTGCTGAGCGATGGAGAGCACGTTGTTCCAGGTCCAGTAAATCACCAGTCCAACCGCGAACTGGGCCAGGATGAAGGTAAAGATCAGAGGCAGAAAAGCCATCACCTTGGCCTGCACCGGGTCTTGCGGCGCCGGGTTGAGCTTTTGCTGCAGATACATGGTCAGCCCCATCAGAATCGGCCACACACCAATGGCGATGATGGAGGGCGGATCCCAGGGAATGAGACCAAACAGGTTAAGGGGAGTGAGAGTATCCGGCGCCGAGAGGTCGCGAACCCAGCCATAGAAGGGCGCATGACGCATCTCGATCGTGACGAACAGCACCTTGTAGAGAGCAAAGAACACCGGAATCTGGACCAGGATGGGCAGACATCCGGCCAACGGATTGACCTGCTCCTTCCGGTAGAGTTCCATCATCTCCTGCTGAAGGCGCACCCGGTCATCACCGTAGCGTTCCTTCAACTCCACCATCTTGGGCTGCAGAAGCTTCATCTTGCTCATGGCCATATAGGATTTGTTGGCAAGCGGGAAGAACAGCAGCTTCAAGAGGACGGTGAGCGCCAGGATCGCCAGCCCGAAATTGCCCAGCACTTCATTGAGGTAATGCAGCGTGTAAAAAATCGGTTTCGTAATCCAGTAGAACCAGCCCCAGTCCACACCCAGATCAAAACGCGAGATCTGGTACCGGTTTTCATACTGATCCAGCAACTCCACCACCTTGGCGCCAGCAAACAGACGGCTTGAGACGGTGACCGCCTCGCCTGGCTGGACCTGGCGCGGATCAAGAAGGAAATCACTCTGATAACGGTCAAGACCGTCTTTCTGCCGATAAATGAAGCGCGCCCTGTAGTGTTCATCCTGATTTGGAATGAGCGCGGTCAACCAGTATTTGTCGGTGAACCCGAGCCAGCCGCCCGTGGCGTCCCGCTCGACCTTGCCGTCCGCACGCAGGTCTTCGTAGTCGATCTCCGCCAGTTCTTCCCCGAATACCGCCAGTGGACCTTCATGCAAGACCAACATTCGCGACGTCTCGGGGGTCCCGTGGCGGGTTACCAGACCATAGGGCGCGAGCGCCAGAGGCATGCCGGACTCATTGCGCACGCTCTGAGTCACCGTGAACATATAGTACTCGTCCACCTCGAATGTACGCGTAAAGACCAGGCCTTCGCCATTGTTCCAGGTCAGGGTCAGCGGGCGGCCCGGGGCCAGCCGGTCACCGGACGCCGTCCAGACAGCCTCACGGTCGGGGAGCTTCACGGGTGCACCGGGCGCCGCGACCCAGCCGAAGTCGGCAAAATAGGCGTTCGCCGCGCCGGCCGGCGACAACAGGGTCACCGGCGGCGCATCCTTGCTGAGTGACACCTTGTATTCGGTCAGAATGAGATCGTCGATCCGGCCACCCTTGAGCGCAATGGATCCGGCGAGCCTGGGCGTCTCGATGGCCACGCGCGGTGATCGATTGAGGGCCTCCTGGCGGCTTGCGGATTCGGACGTGAGACCGCCCTGGGGAACGTCGCTAACCCCTTCCAGGGTGGGAACCACGGCGCCGTCGCCGCTTTGGGCCGGAGACTGTTTGTCTCCGGCCTGTTCAGCCATGCTTTGCTGAGCCGCTTCCCTCTGGGGGCGCATCACCAACACGTCAAACACCAAAAGAATGACGAGCGACACCAGAAAGGCGACAATGAGATTTTTGTTATCCTGCATACCTGAACTCGTTCCGAATTTAGCCCAATTGGTCCTAGCGTGCCCGAATGCGTGAAGGGACGACCGTTTTTGCGTCCCGCCTGTCCGCCACCGGAGGCACCGGGTCCCAGCCATGCCCGCCCCACGGATGACAACGCGCAATCCGCCGCGCGGCGAGAAGCCCCCCGCGAAACATCCCATGTCGGGCAAGCGCTTCCAACGCGTAGGCCGAACAAGTCGGTTGATACCGGCACCGTGGCCCCAGCAGCGGCGATATCAGGTAACGATAGACGCTCACCAGGGCAATCAGCGGCGCCGCAAGCACCTTCGACAGGGTCATATGTCGGTCTCCAGATCCACGGTCCTAGCTGTTGCTTCAGTGTTGGCAGCCCCACTGCGCGGGCGCGTAACCTTAAGCTTTGCCAGGGCCGTCTTCAAGTCGTCAATCAGGGCGTCAAAGGGACGATCCGGCGTGGTGTGCCGGGCAATCAGGACGTAGTCGTAGCCGGGCCGGGCGCGCGCCGGCAAGATTTGACGCGCAAGGGCGCGCAAGCGACGCCGCGCCCGGTTGCGCCGCACCGCATTGCCGATCTTGCGACTGGCGGTGATGCCAAAACGCATCAGGTCGTCGGCACCGGCTTCGCCGGATGTAGGAGCAACCTGCAGGACGAGCCCGGGCATCGCCCATTTCCGGCGCGCCGCAGCAACGCGCAGGAAATCCCGGCGTTCCTTGAGCACCTCCAGTCTCGGATCCAGCCCCATCGGTCGTTCCTGGTTCATTCCCGCCTTCGGGTGAGCGGGGCGGCAACATAGAAATGCCGGCCACTGAGACCAGGGCCGGCACCGAAATACGGGCTTGCGCCGCGCGTTGGTATCAGGCGCTCAGGCGTTTGCGCCCCTTGGCACGACGGTTCCGGATCACCGTGCGGCCGCCTTTGGTCGCCATACGGGCACGAAAGCCATGGCGCCGCTTGCGTACCAGGTTACTGGGTTGAAACGTCCGTTTCATCTGTGATCTCCGCCACTCGTAAACTTTGCTGCGGGGCAAACCCCGATTAACCGAAGCCCGCTGTATAGTGGCATAACGCCCCCAAGTCAACGGCTGCAACGAACCACTCCGCCCCTGCCCTTCGGTTCGCGATGGTTCACAAGGCGGTGAGTCCCTCTTCCCCCGGCCCGCGAATACGCTACTGTTGGGGGCGGAGGAGAAAAAACACCATGGTGTTCAACCGCATCATCCATGTTGTGGCCTTGTTCTGGCTGGCGCTACTGACAAGCGCGCTCGCCGCTGCCGTGGCGGCGCCAAAAGCGAAACTCTGGCCCCGTTGGGAAACCCACGCGACAACCCGGACGATTACGGTCGACCATGACCCCTGGGACGCCTTCCTGGCCCGCTATGTGGTGACCAGAAACAACATGAACCTGGTGGATTACCATGCCGTCGATGAGGCCGACCGGGCCGCGCTCGACCGCTATATAGCGTCGCTCGAAGCCACCCCTGTGGATCGATTGACCCGGGAACAGCAATTGGCCTTCTGGATCAACCTCTATAACGCAGCCACCCTGCGCCTGGTGCTAGAGCACTATCCGGTGCACAGCATCCGGGACATCGACATTTCTCCGGGGCTGTTTAGCGATGGCCCGTGGGGCGCGAAAATCCTGACCGTCGCCGGCGAGAAACTCTCGCTCGATGATATCGAGCATCGGATTCTGCGCCCCATCTGGCGGGACCCGCGCATCCACTATGCGGTCAACTGCGCCTCTGTCGGCTGTCCCGACCTGGCCCGCCGCGCCTATCAGGCCGAAACGGTGGACGCCATGCTCGACGCGGCAGCGCGCGCCTATGTCAACCATCCGCGCGGGATCCGGATCGACAACGGGCGGCTGATCGCGTCAAAAATCTACAAGTGGTACGCTGCCGATTTCGGCGGCACCGAAGCCCGTGTCATCGCGCACGCTCGGCAGTACGCCGACGTCGCCCTGGCCGTCAGGCTGACCGATATGACCCGCATCCATGACTATATCTACGACTGGTCGCTCAATGACGCACGCCCCTGAATCCCCTCAGCGCGCAGCGCGGCGCCGCTGGGTCCGCTTCATCCCAGGCCTTGCACTGGTATCCGGGTTCGTATTGTTCTTCGTCCTCGGCTTCGATCGCTATCTGTCGCTCAGCACACTAAGCGCCCACCGCGAGGCACTTGTCGCGTTCACGCGGGAAAATTTCCTGTTGGCACTATGTCTGTATGCGGTGGCCTATAGCATTATGGTGGCGTTCTCGCTCCCGGGGGGTGCCGTCATGACCATTGCCGGCGGGTTCCTGTTTGGCACCGTTATCGCAGGCTCTGTCATTGTGGTGGCCGCGACCCTTGGCGCGACCGTGGTTTTCTGGGCTGCCCGCACCGCCTTTTCCGAAATTTTGCGTGATCGCGCCGGCCCCTGGCTGACACGCATCCGCGAGGGGTTCAGCGAGAATGGCGCCAGCTATCTTCTGGTGTTGCGGCTGGTACCCCTGTTTCCGTTTTTTGTGGTCAACATCGCGCCGGCGTTTCTCAATGTTTCAACGCGGACTTATGTGCTCACCACTTTCTTCGGGATCATTCCCGGGACCTTCGTTTATGCCAGCGTGGGCAACGGCGTGGGCGCGCTCCTGGACGCCGGCAAGACGCCGGACCTGGGAATTGTTTTCGAGGCAGAGATCCTCCTTCCGATCCTTGGGCTGGCCGCCCTGGCCCTGGTGCCGGTCGTCTATCGCAAGATTTCGCGCAAGGGAAAACAGGAATGACCAGACCCCTCACCCCCGACCTGTGCGTCATCGGCGCGGGATCTGGCGGCCTGTCTGTGGCCGCCGTAGCCGCGCAGCTGGACCTGGATGTGGTGCTCGTTGAAAAAGGCGAAATGGGCGGCGACTGCCTCAATTACGGCTGTGTCCCATCTAAATCCCTGATTGCAGCGGCAAAGCGAGCAGCACAGGCCCGGTCATCGGGACCGTTCGGGATCACCGCCAAAGACCCGAAGGTCGACTTCCTGCGGGTCCATCACCATATCCACGATGTCATTGCCACCATTGCCCCCCATGATTCCGTGGAACGGTTCGAGGGGCTTGGCGTCACCGTCATCCGGGATCACGCCCGCTTCACCGGCCCCCGGGAAGTCGTCGCAGGAGGTGTGACCATCAGAGCGCGACGTTTCGTCATCGCCGCCGGATCACGACCGGCCGTGCCGCCGATCAGGGGACTGGAGCAGACCCCCTATCTGACCAACGAAACGATATTCGACCTGACCGCGTTACCCGAACATCTCCTTGTGGTGGGTGGCGGCCCGATCGGTCTTGAAATGGCACAGGCATTTCGCCGGCTGGGGAGCCGCGTGACGGTAGCCACGCTTGCGTTTCTGGAAAAGGATGATCCGGAAATGGCCGGTGTCGTGCTTGATACCCTGCGCCGCGAAGGGGTCGACCTGATCGACCGAGCGACCGTCGAACGCGTGGAGCCCCGGACTGGGGGCGTCGCGGTCTCGGTGAAAGACGCGGACGGTAAGGTCCGGCGGATCGAAGGAAGTCACCTGCTGCTGGCCATCGGGCGCACACCCAATGTCAACGATCTTGGCCTCGATGCGGCAAATGTCGCCTTCGACCAGCGCGGAATCAAGGTGGACAGGCGATTGCGCACCTCGAACCGGCGCATATATGCCATTGGCGACGTAACCGGGCGCTTTCAGTTCACCCACTGCGCGGAATACGACGCGGGAATCGTGATTCGCAATGCGGTGTTCCGGCTACCCGCCCGCGCCAGAGACAATGCCATCCCCTGGGTCACCTTTACCGATCCCGAACTTGCCCATGTGGGGCTGACGGAGGCGATGGCCCGTGACCTCGGACATCGCGATCTGCGGGTTTTGCGGTGGTCCTTTGCGGACAATGATCGGGCCCGGGCGGACCGCACAACCGAAGGCCTTATCAAGGTGATCGCCACGCGGCGGGGCAAGGTGCTTGGCGCAACGATCGTCGGGCACCAGGCGGGCGAGCTGATCCACCCCTGGGTCATCGCCATCGAGAGCAGGTTGAAGCTGTCGGCATTGGCCCGGTATATTGCGCCTTATCCAACCCGCGGCGAGGTGACCAAGCGCGTGGCAGGCGCGTTTTATACCCCGACCCTGTTCAGCGCACGGACCAAGTGGCTGGTTCGGTTGCTATCCAGGCTTGGATAAAAGACGCAAGAAGCGCAATACAAGTAAGCATCAGACGCATCCTCAAAGGACAGGGAATAGAGCCGGACATGGGACCAGAGCTGGAGCCAAGGAACAGACCCGGCAGATTTCCAGGCACCGGTCTGTCAGCGCGCCTCCTGCTCCTTACAATCGGGTTCGTGATGGTGGCGGAGGTGTTCATTTACGTCCCGTCCATCGCCAATTTCCGCAAGAGCTGGCTGGAGGAGCATTTGCGCACTGGACAGATCGCGGCTTTGGCCCTGGAAGCCACCGCCGACTATATGGTAAGCGAAGAGCTCGCCAAGGACCTGCTTGATACCGCTGGTGTCGAGGCGGTCGTGCTGAAGCGGGGCGGAGCACGCAAGCTCATTCTGGGCGACGAGATGCCGAAGAACATCGCTGCCGTCTACGACCTGCGCGACGCCGATCCGATGACCCTTGTCGCCGACGCATTTGCCACCATGGGGCTGGCCGACCGTGCGCTGATCCAGGTCACCGGGAAGACCCGCGAGGGCCTTGGAGAATACGCCCAGATTATCCTGCGAGCGGGTGGCCTGAAAGACGCCATGGTCATCTATTCGCGCAATATCCTGATATTGTCGGTGGTCATCTCGCTGATTACGGCGGGCTTTGTCTACGTGACGCTGAGCTGGCTTCTGGTCCGTCCCATTCGCCGGGTCACCGCCAGCCTCACGGCATTTCGAAGCGCGCCTGAAGCGATCACCAGCAGGATCACGCCGTCCAGCCGGTCGGACGAAATCGGGGTGGCCGAACGGGAACTGGCCGCCATGCAGGATGAGCTGCGCAACGCGCTCGCCCAGAAAACGCGGCTTGCCAACCTGGGCACGGCGGTCAGCAAGATCAATCACGATCTGCGCAACATCCTCGCCAGCGCCCAGTTGATGACCGACCGACTGAGGGAAATTGACGACCCGGCAGTCAAGACCATCACGCCCCGCTTTGTCCACGCCCTTGATCGCGCCATTGCCCTGTGCACCCATACCCTGACGTACGGCCGGGCCGAGGAAGCAGCGCCCGAGGTGCGGCGCCTGGCATTGCGGCCGCTGGTGGATGACGTGGGCGCGTCGCTGGGGCTCAATCCCCTGGACGCGGATGAGCCGGGCGGCCCGAGGTGGTGCAATGAAGTGGACGCCGACTTGCAGGTCGACGCCGACCCCGACCAGTTGTTCCGCATCCTCCTCAATCTGGGCCGCAATGCCGCCGACGCCATTGCGAAGGTGCGCCATCCGACACCGCACTGCCAGATCACTGTCACCGCCCGGAAGGCCAATGGAATGACTGCCATAGATGTGGCTGACAATGGTCCCGGTCTGTCGGCCCGGGCGCGCGAACATCTGTTTGAACCCTTCACCGGTAGCGCCAAGGCCGGGGGAACCGGTCTTGGGCTTGCCATTGCCAAAGAGCTGGCAGAAGCCCACGGTGGCTCGATCGAGCTTGTCAGAAGCGGACCCGAGGGCACCACGTTCCGAATAAATCTGCCGATCCGGCCGGAACTGGACTGACCGCTACAGGGTCCGGACCGGGTCGCTGCCGTCCCAGTTCTGCGCCGCCATATACATGGTGGCGAAGAAGTCGTTGACCTTGTCGTTGATTTCAATGAGCTCGACCATACCGCCAAGCGTGGCCGTGGTATCCATATAGGCCGCGCGGGCCTCCACCGGTGGCACTTCACCATAGAGCGCCAGCTCGGCGCCCATACTCTGGTAGCGCTTGATGTCACCGTCAAAGTCGCGGGTCGATATGGCCCAGTGGTGGAAACCGTAACCACGGGTATTCACCACATCCATGTAAACAGAGGGATCATCGTTATTCTGGCGGATAAGCTCGAAACACATGGACCCGGAAAACCCGAGCGCAAGGTCTATATCGGGCGTGCATGGCTGGCCCCGGTACTGTGCATTGGCCAGTGGAAAATGTTGGAATAGAAACCATGGGCCGACGGCGAGTTCCCGGGTCCAGCGGTCCATTGCCGCCTCCAGGTCTTCGACCACATAGGCTACTTCCATGATTCCGCCAAGGGGTTGACCAAAGGCCAGTTGTTCTGTCATCGCTTCACTCGCTTGTTGTTCTCAGGCAATCTGCATCCCGCCATCCACCACCAGTTGCGCGCCGGTCACATGTTTCGACTCGTCCGACGCCAGATAGAGAACGGCATAGGCAATATCGTCGGGTTCACCGTACTCGCCCATGGGAATACGTGACAGAAACGCGGCCGACGCCTCATCCTGTGAAATCCCCTGCTTGGCGGCAACTTCACGAATCAGGGCGTCATGCATCGGGGTGCGAATCTGACCCGGGTGAACCGAATTGCAGCGAATGCGTGTACCGGTCTGGGCGCAGTGCATGGCTACCGACATGGTGAGCTGGCGAACGCTGGCCTTGCTGGCCCCGTAGGCGGTCAGAAA
Organism: Alphaproteobacteria bacterium; assembly: GCA_003695065.1. Taxonomy (GTDB): domain Bacteria; phylum Pseudomonadota; class Alphaproteobacteria; order Sphingomonadales; family Govanellaceae; genus J090. The sequence goes on along the minus strand of RFJA01000270.1, from coordinate 101 downwards.
CGGCGTCGCCACCAGCGCGGCTATGGACGACATGTTGATGATGGAGCCACCGCCAGCACGCTTAATCGCCGGAATCGCAGCGCGACAGCCCAGGAACACTC
>RFJA01000027.1 GCA_003695065.1 Alphaproteobacteria bacterium | reverse complement strand
TGGCCGCGCTGACGTTATAATATCCGACATGGGTTTTGCCGAGTGCGATTGCGACTGCAATCTTGTCGAACGAAAGCAATCCCAGTTTCACGACTCCAAACACGAATAGCGGAAAGCCTATGGCAAGAAGAGCCTTGATCTCGGCGAGGTCGAATCGCGGCTGTGGTATCAGGAAGCCGTTTCTTGCGGCATAGAAGAAAGTGGTGCAGGCAAACGCTAGAAGCCAGGAAAGAATCGCCCCTTGGAGTCCCAACACCGGTACAATGACCAGAACACCGGTCAGAAAGCAAAGCGCGTAAAACAGTTTGCCCTTGCTGAGTTCGGAAAATCTCAAGTGGTTCTGCAAAAGCGTTTGGGCGTAAATCAAGCCTTGCTGCGCAAAGACGAGGCCGATGAACAATATGAAAAGGTGCCTTGGAAACTCGTCGAAATTCAGACGTCCAGTTAGGTGCAGAAAAACAATCGCCAACGCAATTGCCAAGGTAACCGTTAAAATGCCGGCAGCCGCCGTGTTTCTGGTGCGGCGCGCCGCATGGTAATCCTCGACCCCTAGTGCCTTGGGCTCTCGAATGGCGAGCGCTGCTATTATTCCAAGGTGCGAAAAGTTATTATAGTTTACCGCTATCTGGAAAAGGGCCCATAGTCCGTATTCTGCAGGGCTTAAAAAGCGCATTATAAACAATTCACACAGAACAAGAGGACCTCGCGATCCGAGTTCGCCCCACCCGTATTGGAACAGATGGCGCAAGGCTGTGTTTGGGCCTTTTGGTGACGGTCGTCCCTTAGACATCGGCGCTCTTTGCCGTGCTGATAGTCCTCTTAATATGGTTTGCTATTCCCTGGGTTGGGCCTTCCCGGAAAGTCCCCATATTGTCTGCAACAAATTGCCGCATTTTTTCCTCCAGAATAGCGCGCTCGTCCTCGCACGACTCGGAAAACAAAAGGCCATGCAAAAGTTCACGTAACTCGTTTTCGCTAAACGCCTTCAGTATCGACGGACTGTTCATATAGTCGATCGAGTTCCAACTAGACACCTCCATGTCGCTCAGGAACGCAACTGAGGGCATGGCAGCGAACTGGGCTGTCATGAGGGTTGTGGAGGTTCTGGAAACTAGAAGATCTGAGCAACCAAAAAGCGTCGGTAACGATTCGCCATGCCAGATCTCGATGTCGATCGTTGGTTCATTGATTTTGGAGCGTATTCTCTCATAGGGAGCAGGTGTTTCGCGCGGGTGAAGCTTGATAATTACCTTGGCGCGCGTGTTCGGCGGTACCGCTTTGCAAACAGCCCGAATGAGCTTCTCGTTGAGGTCTGGACGGTCTGCGAAGGGCTGAGGTGTTATGGCGATTGTTGGGATTGAAGTACGATTTTTTCGGTTGTCGCAATTTTTTGCCGCTTTGAGAGTGGTGCGCAACTTCTCGTATGCGGGCGAGCCAGACACCAGGACTCTATCGGGATCAGCGCCGCAGGTGACAAGGTGTTCGCGGACAGCGCTGCCTACCGCGTAGAAAAAATCGGTGGAGATGGCTTTCGGTAATACGAGGTTGCTCATGGCGGCGTTCTGCAATGTGAACGTCGTGCATCCGAGACGGCGCCCCAGGTGTCCGACGACCTCGCCCCATTTGTCTATCATATCGAGGCACAGAACGGCCTTGGCCTTGCTCCGTCCGATCAGGTCCGCGAACTGACGTGCAAAGACGAGCACCTCCAAAGCCCAAAAAGTGCTAGATTGTAATGTGGGCACAAGGATTTCTGGAGCCGCACATATCTGAGCGATGTCGTCGTATTCCGCAGGTTCATCGATTTTCATCGGTGCCAGCATGGTGCTCGCCGCGTCCTGCCAGACTTTGCAGGTCTGCCTGCGATCAAAAATGATTTTGCCTGCAATTTTTAATAGATCGCCAAGCGTTGTTTCGGAATGAATGGGGATGTAGGCGACACCGGCCCGATCCAGGGTGCGTTTGGCCGAAGGGTGACGCAACAGGTCGTCCTGAATGATTGCAAAGGAGAGAGCTTTGTCGCCTGCGAGATGTTCCAGCAGCGGGGTCACCGAATAATACTCGGACTCGGCGCGGATCAAAACCAGGAGGTCGGTTGTTCCCAGTCTCCGGCGTGTGCGACGGGCCGCTATGATCCTTCTGCTGATGGCTAAAAATTTATAGGCGGAAATGAGAAAATGCCGGCAATGACTCAATGGACGACGCACCCAGTCCAAAGGGCGTGTGTGAACAAGGTGGACTATGCCGAGGACCGCGCAAACCTCTCGTGCAAGCCCGGTGCTGAAAACTTCGGTAAAATAAAGCGTGGGTATGTCCGGTCGCGCGGGCACAAGCGGTCGTTTGCTTGCCGCTCCAAAACTGTGAACCACGTTTGCACCGGTTGATCGAATGGCTCGCGCGAGACCGCCAACGAACTGAACCACCGGGCGCATGTCCTGGGTGATGATATTTGCAAGAACCAATGGAATTTGCTCAAGACAAATATCCGCCTCTGGCTTCCCGACGAGGCGTTCAAGGGCCGAGTTAAACCGCTGGATGATGCGGGTGCACGGTACGGAGACAGCGATATTGTTCAGGGTTTCAGCGTGGTCCTCAGGAAAAATCATGCCCGCGATGTTTTCGGAGCTGCGCAGCGCGTTCAATCGAGCTTGATCAGGAGTGAACTGTTTATTCCAGAAATAAAGGTGGCAGTGTTCATTGCGCCAGAGGGTGCACCGTTGAAAGTGTTCCAGGTCGCGTTGGCTGCCAATGAGGTAGAGGTGATTTTCCACGGTTTTTTGATGCACGGATTTTGCGTAACGTGATGAAAATATATCGGATCAATACTGTGTCCGGCCCGCGATTGTTAGGACCCAAGCCTTTTCCCGATCGTCAGTTTCTTGTTTCGGTTGTGCCCGGGGCGCACAAAGTCATACTCGAGGATTTGAATGGTCGAATCGCCGGTTTTGACTATCGGCCCATCCCGGGTGATGCCCACGACGGCCCCTTCAATGCCAATGTAGCTTGGCGCGTCGGGAATCAGAGCGGTGCGAATGATCTTGATTACGTCCTCCCCGAGTCTGGTTCTCGCACATGGCCCGGGCAAGCTGATTCCCCGCACAAAATTGTGAATTCTCACGCTCGGCCATGACCAGTTGATCCATTCGTCTCCTTCTCGTCTCATCGAGCAGTACATGCCCACCGGGTGGATCGTGTTCTGCGGTATCCTTTGGGCAACGCCGGTGGCGAGCTGGATCAGCGCCTCGAAAAGAACATCGGCACATAACGTAATCGCCCGCTCGAGAATGTCTCCGTAGGTGTCGTCGGGCCCGATGGGCGCTTCTCTTTGAAGGATGATGTCCCCGGTATCGATGCCTTCGTCGACGTAGTGCACGGTGACACCAAACGAGGTTTCGCCATTGATGAGCGCCCAGTTTAGGATGTTGCGCCCTCGGTACATGGGCAATTTGCCGGCGTGACAGTTGATGAAACCCATCGGCGCAGCGTTGAGGATATCGTTTTTCAGAATCTGGTTGAAGGACATGGATACGAGGATATCGGCGCCCAATGTCTTGATTTTCCGAACGGCAGTGTCACTGTTGACGTTCTCCAAGGGGAGGAACGGAACGTCCAATTTCTCCGCGTATTGCCGTAAAACGGGATCTTGCGAATCAAAGCGCGGGACGATGTAGAGAATTTCGAGCTCCGGCGCGCCGACGATTTTTTCCAGGGCCTTGTGCGACCAGGGTCCATCCGCAAAATAGCCAATTTTCATTGATCCTTCCCCTCCGGCAGAAAAAGTGCGTCGCCTGTCCGGAAACGTCGCGGCGCCTTAGTGCCCACGATGTCCCAATATCGCATCGGGGAAAGGCCGGTGCCTGGCCGGAGAACGCATACGTCTTCTTCGCCGATCACCGAGCCTTCTGCAATATCGCGGGCCGCGAACAGGCTTTTGCGTGCAACCCCCATGGTGGACATCTCCGACGGGCAGGGTTTTTTGATACCGTCGCCGAGAGCGGCTTCCACCTGGCGTATTGCTTCGGTCATTGCCTTCAGTTCCAGGGGTTCGAGCGAGGCCGCGTGGTCGGGGCCATCCATCGACCGGTCCAATGTAAAATGCTTTTCGATCATCTGCGCCCCCCGGGCGACTGCGGCGATGGGAATGGTGATGCCCGGCGTGTGGTCCGAGTATCCTATGGCGAGTCCAAACGCGTCGCGCATTGAATCCATCGCCCTGAGATTGACTTCGCCCACGGGAGCCGGGTACTGCGACGTGCAGTGGAGCAGTGTAACTTTCCTGGCCAATATGCCGCGGCCTTCGCGAGAAGCGTAGGCCTCCCGAAAAGCGCAAGGATCTGCTTTTGCCGAAGGCGCCAGAAAGCCGAACGCAAGAACGCCAAGGGCCGTTTCTATTTCGTCCATGGTCGACATTCCCGTTGACAGGATAATGTCGCAACCAATTTGTGCATGGGAGAGGAGGTAGGGACCATTGTTGATTTCGCCCGATGGAATTTTCAGACGTTTTTGGCCGAGAGTATGAACGAGGAAGTCGAGACTGTCCGTATCAAATGCGGTAGAGAGAAATTCAATACCCTTTGTTCGGCAAAAGTCCGCCAATTGGGTGAAATCACTGTAGCTCAGTTCAAGCCGTTTCAGCATGTCGAACTGGCTTTCCCCTGATCCGGTTGCTGCTTTCTGGTACTCCGCCTTCTCCGCCGTCCGGGTGACCAGTTTTTCCGCTTTGAAAGTCTGGAATTTTATGACGTCGACGCCCGCCTCCAAACCGGCCTCCACCAGCTGAAATGCCAGATCAAGCGACCCGTTATGATTGACTCCAGCTTCCCCGATAATGGTGACGCGCCCGATCATGATATCATTCCGCTTCGCTAAGGTCGAAAAAGGGCTTGCGGCCAAACTGCCCAAGATCAATCGTCTTCAGTACCGTTCTGATGTGCTCGCTCGCATGACCCGAACCATAGGGATTGGTACATCTGCTTGCGATCGCTTTGAAGTCCTTGGTCAATGCTTTAGCAATGGCTTTCTCAATTTCTTTTGCGTTATCTCCGCAGTGAATCACAGAATCGGCGGCGATTCGCCCTTTTTGGCGTACGCCAATGTTGACCGTCGGTGTCCCGAGCGACGGGGCTTCGATAATTCCGCTGGACGAATTTCCGACCACAGCTTCGGCTTCCTTCATCGCGCTGAGATAGCGTAGTTGGCCGAGCGATTCGGACAGATAAACCCTGTCGGGGTGGGCTCCAGCATAAGCCTTAAGCCTGTTGGCAAGTTTCTGCCCGTGGGTGTCCGCATTGGGAAAAGTGATGATCGTCTTGAGATCAGGAAAAGCGTCCAGCGCCTCTAGCATTTCCTCTAGTGCTTCCACTTCATCCCGATCGCCAAGCGTAACCGGGTGATAGGTCACAAGCAGAAACCCGTTGCCAAGATCGAAACCCAATGACCCGGCCAGGTCTTTTCGGGTCAACAATTTCATTGTGCGGATGTTGTCGAGGCCCGGCGCGCCAACATTGAAGACATGCGCGGGGTTTTCACCCAACTGACGTATGCGCCGCGCATAATCTGCAGTGCTGGCAAAATGAAGGTGCGCCATTTTCGTGATGGCATGGCGAATGGACTCGTCAATGGCGCCCTCGGTAATCTCTCCGCCGTGGATATGTGCGATGGGGATGCGGGCGATCATGGCAGCTTGCGCCGCTCCTAAAATCTCGTAGCGGTCGCCCAGAATCACGACTAGATCAGGTGCGATCTCTAGGAGAACCTTGCCGATGCCTTCAGTGGCCCTGGCGAGCGCACCCAGGATGTCGCCCGGCTCATCGCCTGAGAGGTGCAGATCGACTTTTGCGGCAATGTCGAAGCCGTCCTCTTCAATAAACCGATAGGTTAGACCATGCTGTTTTGATAGGTGACTGCCTGTGACAATTACCCGAAGATCAAAGCTTTCGTCATCCTTTAATAGCCGCATCAGGGGTGACAAAAGGCCATATTCCGCGCGGGTACCCGTAACGACGGCGATTGTGCGACTCATGCTACATCCCGGGCTGTGCTTGGCAAATTGACCACCCGGTCTTCAAGCCACTGTGCTACCTTGAGCCCGTCATTCTGGCATCCCGCATACATCGGCAGGCGGTTCATCAGATTCCAGATTGGTCGTGTCATCACGGCGTTTCCATGGGTCGCTTCGAGGAAGGCGTCTCTTTCAGTTCTGTTTCCAAGCATAATTGCGTTCAGCCAAAAGTTTGATTTGCACCCCGAGGGTTCATCCACAAATGTGGCGTCGTTGCGATTTGCGAAAAAGTCCCTGTAGGCGGCCGCCGTGGCGCGGTGAGACGCCAGAAATCGCGGCAACTGTTCAAGTTGCGCGCAGCCGAGTGCAGCATTCAAATTGGGCATTCTATAATTGAATGCAATCGAATCGTGGGCATAGTTCCAGGCATGGGGCAGTTTGGCCGTGGTCGTGATATGGCGAACCCAGTCGGCAACATTGTCATCATCAGTAACCACCATGCCCCCGCCGCCGGTCGTTATGATCTTGTTGCCGTTGAAGCTGAACGCCGACACCATGCCGAAGGTACCTACGTGACGACCGTCCACGAAGCTCCCGAGCGCCTCGGCCGCATCTTCCACAAGCACGATGTGGTGTTCTGTGCATATATCGGCGATCTCCCTGATTCGAACCGGGTGGCCGAATACATGCATCGGAACAACGGCGCGGATCACCTTGCCCGTTCTCCGGTTAACGCAGACACCGTTTTCCTGCCGCGTCTGTGTTTCGAGGAAGGATTGCAACGCTGTCGGAGACAGTCCGAGTGTATCACGCTCGACGTCCACAAACACAGGCTTCGCACCGCAATAGCTGATGGCATTGCAGGTCGCGACAAAGGTGAGCGGCTGGGTGATTACCTCGTCGCCTGGCTTTACGCCTGCTGCAAGACACGCGACATGGAGCGCGGCAGTGCCGTTTGTCACCGGAACCGCATGTTTTGCGCCTACGAACTGCGCGAATTCCTCTCCGAACCGGGTTACGTACTCACCGACGCTCGATACGAATGTGCTGTCGATGGTCCGGATCAGATAATCTTTCTCCGCGCCACGGAACACGGGTTCGTGCAGAAAAACTTCTCCGGTTTCACCGTAAAGCTTGCGGATAAACTGAATGATGTCGTCGTACATGTTTGGCAGGTTTTCCGAGATCGTGGATCCCGTGAGAGGTGGTATCACAGGTTTGTCCCTAGGGTAAGTATCTTTACGGTTCACGTTCGAAGTGCCAGACGGTATACGGAATGCAACAGCGGGGCTGGAGCATGGCAAATCTTTTACTCATCGGTGCCACGAGTTCGCTCGGGGCGAGGCTTTGCGCCGACCTGGCCACACGTCACAGCGTGCGGACCGTCGGGCGGCGTGGGAATGTCAATGTTCTGGTGAAGGATTATCGCACAGTTCCGGCGTCCGCGTTCGACCAAATTGACGTCCTTGTTAACTGTGTCGGTACCCACGCCGGCTCTGTCGACACGCTACACCAGGTCAATGTAGAGGTTCCTCGGGAACTGGCGAGACAAGCCCGTGCCGCAGGCGTTGGTCAAATCGTTCATTTCAGTTCGCTAAAGGTTTATGGCTATGAAGAACGAATTGATGAAACGACGAAACCACGACCGAACACCGAATACGGCCATTCGAAGCTTCGGGGCGAAAATGCGCTTGTTGAGGAAGCAGGCCCCGAAATCACGGTGTCGATCGTTCGGCCACCAGCTATTTACGGTGGTGGATCCGGATCCAATATTGCCAGACTGGTTCGCTTCATGGCTCGACGGGGCTTTTTCGTTGCCCCTTATGGTGATGTCCGGCGAAGTTTCGCTAACATTGAAAACATGGCGCCTGTCGTGGAGCAGCTGATTGCCGCTCGATCGCCGGGTGTTACCCTGGTAGCCGACAGAGGGGAAATGACTCTTGCCGGATTGGCGCGCCTGGTTCAGAAAATTGCCCGGCGGCGCATCAGGGTTTATTGTGTTCCGCGTCAGTTCCTTTTGCCGCTGCGCATTTTATCGCGCAGTCTTTACAATAGCCTTTTCGAAAGCCAGATTGTGACCCCAACGTTCCAAAATGTTGGCAAGTCGCTTGAAGACGGGCTTCTCGAATTTGTCCGCAGTCTTTTGCAAGAACAGGAATTGAAATTTTGAATATCCTCGAGATCGTTGGCCGTAATGACCGTCTGATGCAGGCTGACCTTGCCAGCTTCGGCAAGGAACTAGACACAATAGTGCGGTCGTCCCGTTTCCTGGTGTTGGGCGCGGCCGGATCTATCGGCCAGGAGGTCGTCAAGCAGATTTTCAGACGCAATCCGCGTGTTTTGCATTGTGTCGATATCAGTGAAAACAATCTGACGGAACTGACCCGGGATTTGCGCAGTGGTATGGGCTATACCGATGGTGAGACGGAGTTTTTTGCCATCGACATGACTGGCCCGGAATTCGAGCCGTTCATGGAAGCATACGGCGACTACGACTATGTGTTGAATCTGGCAGCGCTTAAGCACGTTAGGTCGGACAAGCACGCCTTCACGTTAATGCGCATGATCCGTACCAACGTGATTGCTACCGATCTCTCGGCCCGTCTTGCGGCAGCGCGCGGCGCGTCCAAATACTTCGCGGTATCATCGGACAAGGCCAAGAACCCCGCGAATTTGATGGGATCCACCAAAAGCATTATGGAAGATGTTCTGTTCACCAATCGTTACAGTATTCCCTGCTCGACGGCGCGGTTCGCCAACGTCGCCTTTTCGGATGGCAGCCTTTTGCATGGTTGGCGCCAGCGCTTGCGGAAACGCCAGCCCATAACAGCCCCCAGCGATATCGAGCGCTACTTCATCATTCCCGAAGAAGCGGGAGAGCTGTGCCTGTTTTCGGCTCTTCTTGGCGGGCATCGGGAGGTCTTCTTTCCCAAGGATCCGAAAGAAATAAAGTTGACCGGCTTTCCCGAGATTGCGCGTCGATTCCTGGAGGCTGAGGGCTACGAAGCGGTCGAGGTGGAAACCGAGGACGAAGCCCGTTCTCGGGTCGAAGAATTGGCTGCCCAGAAAAAATGGCCGTGTCTTTTTTTTGAGACCGATACGAGTGGTGAAAAGCCCTTTGAGGAGTTCTACGCCGACGATGATATCATCGACTGGGACCGGTTCAGGGGTATTGGTGTGGTGAAATGGAGTCGGGATGAGGACGAGGCATACGAACGTACGCAGTCGTTCATCCGGCGCTATCACGAGATCAACGCATCGTCCCATTGGGGAAGGGCAGAAATCGTGGAGATGATCCGCGCCGCAGCGCCCGACCTTTCATATGTGGACACTGGCAAGTTTCTCGATAGCAAGATGTAGGGTGTCGGGATATGAAACGAAGCCTCGATCTGGTTTTGTCATTGACTGCGCTCGCCATTTTGCTGCCGGTCTTCATTCCAATCATGGTCGTGTTGCGATTCACCGGTGAAGGCGAGGTATTTTATCTACAGGAGCGCATCGGGCTTGGCCGTAAACCTTTTAAGATCATCAAGTTCGCGACCATGCTTAAGGACAGTCCCAATCTAGAAGGAGGCGACATCACTGTGGACAAGGATCCCCGGATCCTCCCCTTCGGAAACTTCCTGCGCAAAACCAAAATCAATGAATTGCCGCAGATTTTTAACGTTTTATTTGGCTCGATGAGCATCGTTGGGCCACGCCCTCTGACACCCCGTGTATTTGACCTGTTTGGCGAGGATTATAAGGAGGTGCTCGATACCGTAAAGCCGGGTATCACAGGGCTTGGGTCCGTGGCGTTCCGCAACGAGGAAGAATTGCTGTCAGGCGCCAATGACCATGTACAGATGTATCGCGAAAAGATCGTTCCGCGTAAAACCGCGCTGGAGCGCTATTACAGGGATCACGTTGGCGCGTGGACCGATATCAAGGTCATTCTATTGACCGTCATCGTGGTGCTATTGCCATCGCGCGACTTGTCCTACACTTTTTTCCCCGACCTGCCGAAGCCCTGATGGCGGGCAAAGAAAGCGACCCAGGAGGGCCGCCTTTGGGATGTCTCGGATATAGGGCGAGGTCAGGCCGCCCGGCGATGACTGTCGCCGCCATTTTTATTGCGTTTGCGGTTCATGTTGCGGGGACGCTTGGGCTGGCCGCCCGGTAGATTGCCGCCTGCCCTGCCCCGGCGTTGCGGGCCTTTGGGCTTCGCAGTTCGGCCGGCGGGCGGGCCCGCCAATGTGCCGAGCGCCTCGTCATGAACCACGGTCAGGGTGTGGCGGGTCAGCTTCTCGATATCTCTGAGGTAGGCCGCCTCATCAGGCGCGCAGAAGGAGAGCGCAATCCCGGTCGAGCCGGCGCGTGCAGTGCGGCCCACTCGATGGACGTAGCTTTCAGGCTCGTTCGGCAGGTCGAAATTGATCACATGGCTCACCCTGTCCACGTCGATGCCGCGGGCCGCAATATCGGTGGCCACCAGCACCCGCGCCTGGCCGGACCGAAACCGGGCAAGTGCCTTCTGGCGCGCGCTTTGCGACTTGTTGCCATGAAGCGCGTCACTGCGGATGCCTGCCTTTTCAAGCTGGCCGCTGACCCGGTTGGCGCCATGCTTGGTGCGGGTGAAAACAATCACGCGCTCGAACTCGGGCGCGGCCAGAAGCGTGGTCAGCAGCGCGCGCTTCGAGCCTTGTGGAATGTGATAGACCCGCTGGTCGATGCGCTCCACGGTCAATGTCTTTGCCGCCACTTCGATCCGGGCGGGTTCACGCATAAGTTCCGCCGCGAGCGCCTCGATATCTTTCGACATGGTGGCCGAAAACAGAAGCGACTGGCGTTCCCGTGGCATGGCGGCAATGATCTTGCGTACGTCCCGGACAAAGCCCATGTCGAGCATGCGGTCGGCTTCGTCAAGCACCAGAATCTCGGTGCGGTCCAGCCGGATATGGCCCTGATTCATCAGGTCGAGAAGCCGGCCCGGTGTTGCGACCACAATGTCAAGCCCCCGCGACAGCGCGCGGATCTGCGGTTGCAGGCGGACACCGCCGAAAACGGTGGCATAGCGCAGACCCAGGTGCCGGTTATAGGCGGCGATGTTGTCGGCGATCTGACCCGCAAGCTCCCTGGTCGGCGCCAGGACCAGCGCCCGGGCCCCCTTGGCCCCCGCCCGCGCGCCCCGTTCCGCC